>JALEGO010000440.1 GCA_022763165.1 Flavobacteriales bacterium | reverse complement strand
TTTTTTTTTCTTGTTTTAGAATTTGTTTTCTGGGAAATTCTCTTTGGTAACCAAATAGACTTCCTTCCCAAAATCATTTCAAAAGCAAGAATAACGATAGGAAAGCTAAAAACCACAGCAACGCCAGGTATAGCTGAAAATGGTAAAATGCTTGGTAAAGCAAAAAACAAAATGACTATGCCAAATGCTCGGTTGCCTAATGTGTGTAGAATATGTTGGTAGGTTAAGTCTCCGTTTAAATTTTTATTTTCAATAAACTTCATAAGAATTTCAGAAGAGCGTTTGGGAATTACCTTATGTTTTTTAAAGTGCATGAAGCCTTCTCACTCTCATTAATGAATTAACTAATAATTATTTTTTATCCTTTTATACTTTGATAAATACATATAAACCATAAGTTTTTAATTTTTTATTAAATTTCTGAAAAATAAAAATATTAATATATCACTCTTCTTAACCGAATATGTCCCGGTAAATGCCAATTGTTGCAACAATTGCATAACGTCATTAGTTTTTGAAAGATGTAAGACTGTGTATTGTTCAGAAAACAGCTTACTAACAGCAGGAAGTTGTTTTTACGATGCTGAAGAAGGTGGAATTATAACAGAAGCGACCATTTGTTTTGGCAAGCATGGTAACCACTTTTTAAAGCAAGCTAATATTAGAATGTTACTGGTTATCCAGGAGCTAAAGGTGGACAGTTATCCCAGAGGATATCGTCCAATGTTTAGCTGTGCATACCACGAGAAGAAGGGGAGAAGCTATATTTTCAGAGAGCTTTTCCCAATGACACAGGACGGTGGATACCGTATACTTCTATTAAACTTGCCTTAAGGTGAGCGAGTATAAAAATAATAATTTTATCAGGGATCATGAGAAACAGCTTATTCTTTTGGGCAATTAGGAGCATGTTTTTGTTTCTATTTTTAATAATTGCCCCAGTAGTAAATGCTGAAGATGTCTTATCACTAGATCAGTTAATAGAAATAGCTCTTCAAAACAACAAAGCTTTAAAAGTTGCAAAACACAATGTTGATATTGCTAAAGCTCGCTTAATGCAGGCAGGTCAATACCCCAATCCTAGACTTAACCTATTAAATAGTGATGATAGTTTGTTAACAGACGAAGGAGAGTATGCAAGAAGTGTTGGAATCAGCCAACAATTTCCAGTCGCGGGTCGTATTGGAAATCAAGAAAATGTTGCTCAAGTAGATGTAGAAATCGCTTCAGCTGAAATTAAAGATGCTGAGAGAAAGTTAAAGGGGGAAGTCGCTTCTGTTTTTTATACTCTCCTGATTCTAAATTATCGTATAGAAAAAATTGATGCCTTTATGATAGTCAACGAAAAATTAATACGCACAACGCGTAAGCGATATCAGGCAGCAGAGGTATCTGAATTGGATGTTAATGCGGCTCAACTTGAATATGAGCGTCTTCTCCAGGAGAAAAATCTACTCGAAAATAAATGTATAACCCAAATTGCGAAACTCAATGAACTTTTGGGAAGGAATCCTTCTTGCCCTTTGACTATAGAAAAGAAACGACCTAAAGCTATTGCTTTGCCAAATTTGGATGAGAAAATAGATCTTAGTTTAAAATTACGTCCTGACCTTCAAATATCTCTGCTAACTATCGATCGAGCAAGGGCTGATAATGAGCTTGCTGAAGCCCAAAAGTGGGAGGATTGGACGATTGGAGTAGGGGTTGAACGGGATAAGATTGTTGTTAACGGTGCCCCTCCTCAAAAACCTGACAACAAGATAGCCCTTAATCTCTCTATTCCTCTGCCTTTAATGAATAGCAATCAAGGGCGCATACAGGAAACAGCAGCTCAGCATTCTCAGGCTTTGAGCAAAATAGAGGCCCTTAAATTAGCTATACAAACTGAGGTTAAAAATGCTTATTCCGAGGTTCAGAACCTAAAAAATATTTTAGAACGGTCGAATAATAATTCCATTATCCTTAGTGAGAAAAATGCACTTTTAGCGCAACATGCCTATAATAATGGGCAGATTTCATTTCTCGAAGTTGTTCAAGCTCAACGCCAACAAAATGATCTACAATCTCTCTACTTGAATATACTTGATCAATATTTTCAAGCTTTCGTCAAATTACAAACTGCAATAGGAGAGCTTTAAGTATAAAGCTTAGGGAAGAAAAAATGAAAAACAGAAATGTAGGTAGGTTTGTCAAAGTTTTCATATTTTTTTATATGCTTATTTTAAGTTGTATCTATGTAACTCCCTCTTTAGCTCATGGTAATGAAATAGAAATTAAAGAGCCTCAAAAAGGAGAAGAAATTCATTTAGATGCAGATCAGGTAAAAGCTATCGATTTGAAAATGGCTCAACCAAGCATTCAGCCTCTTTCTCAATTATTAAGTTTAAATGGCGAGGTACGCCCATTGCCAAACTCTCAAGCTGATGCAAGTGTTCGCATCAACGGGCAAGTGACGGAACTTTATGCTAACGTTGGAGACATGGTTCATAAAGGTCAAAAGCTTGCAAAGGTCCAATCATTTTTAGTTGGTGATCCTCCTCCTAGCGTTGAAATTACAGCTCCTATTGATGGAGTCATTGATGTGCGTAATGTTAAGTTAGGACAATCTGTACAACCTAATACGGCGCTTTTTAGTATCAGCAGTCGAGATCCAATCATGATCTTAGCAATTCTTTATGAAGAAGATATAGGGAAAGTAAAACTTGAGCAGACTGTAAATATTAATGTGCTTAGTTACCCTGGTCGTGTCTTTAAAGGTAAAGTCGTTTTAATTGAGCCTAATCTTGACCCTCTTACACGTACCGTTAACGTACAGATTAAATTAAATAACCCTCAAGGGCTCTTAAAGCCTAATATGAGTGCTCAAGCTAATATAATCCTTGAAGAAAATACGAGTGCTATGGCCGTTCCCAATGCAGCCATTTTAGAAGCTAATGGAGAAAAGTTTGTCTTCATACAGAATGGGGAAAATTACAAGCGAGTCGTTGTTACGACAGGTGCAAGTGACAATAAATATACGGAAATTAAGAGTGGAATAAAGTTTGATGATAAAGTCGTTATTCAAGGGCATCGTCAATTGTACACCGTGTGGCTTATGGGTGGCTCTCACAATGAAGGAACGAAATAGTCATGTTTACGTCACTCATTGCCTGGTCATTAAATAACCGCTTTCTTGTTTTAGCCTTCACTCTTATTGTTGTCATTTGGGGTGGTTACACGCTTCAACGTATGCCCGTTGATGTTTTTCCTGAGTTTGCTCCTCCGCAGGTTGTCATTCAAACAGAAGCCCCAGGAATGTCCCCTCAAGATGTAGAAACCTTAATCACTTACCCGCTTGAAAGTATCATCAACGGAACGCCAGGCGTTGCTCATGTTCGCTCAAAAACCGCAGCCGGTCTCTCAACCATTGTTGTTGTCTTTAATGAGAATACAGATGTGTATAGGGATCGCCAATTAGTTAACGAGAGAATTCAGCAAATTACAGGGCGACTTCCTGCAGGGAGTAAAAACCCAATAATGCTTCCTGTGACTTCTGCTGTAGGGTGGATGGTTAAATATGCGCTCACAAGCGATACGGCCTCTCCTGAAGACCTAAGAACAATTTCTGATTGGGAGATTCGCCCTCGTATCCTTGCCCTAGGAGGCATTGCTTCTGTTGTATCCATTGGTGGGGAAGTTAAACAATATCAAATCATGTTGGATGCTGTGCGGATGCGTGCTTATCAGGTGAGTGTCACGGACATCCGCCAAGCCTTAGAGAAAACCAATACAAATGTACCTGGTGCATTTCTATACACTCCAGGACAAGAACTAATTGTGGGGGCTATCGGCCGAGTTCATACCTTAGAAGATCTTAAAAAAACGGTCATAGCGATTCGGAAGGGAATTCCAATTACCATAGGTAATGTGGCGAGT
>JALEGO010000439.1 GCA_022763165.1 Flavobacteriales bacterium | reverse complement strand
CCTCTGATATTGGGCATTGCAAATACTCCTCCATTCTCTAAAAACGGGAGCATTGTAATTCTAAATCTTGGATTGAGTGAGATATTGAAGCCTCCGTAACTGTAGAGATACGTTGGATGTGGAGTTGAGCGATCTAGGCCTTTCTTGTAAACCAGGAACATAGGAACTTTAGTTCCGTCCTTACTCTTGTAGAATATTTGCTCAGTAATGAAATCATCCGGATTTATTTTGGCCTCAGTTTCCCTATAAACTTCTAGTTGACCAGATGGTATATCAAATTTATAGATGGTGCTTGGATTGGTAAAGGAAGTGAAACTAAAATAGAAAACATTGTCCTCCTTACGCCCTGCAAGGCCTGAGACCGAACCAATAGAAGGAAGCGTTATTTCTTTCTTGCCTTTGCCATCCAATTCAAATTGATACAGACGATGATAGGCATCAGACAGATACGTACAAAACATTTTTTCTCCGATAAAACTTACCCCTTCCAAAACATTCTTCTCATGCTGTTCTATAAGATCTTTCCAATTTCCATCCACTGGATGTCTTAAACCAACTGATACCAATTTATAGTTGGGAGCATTTTTGTTGGTAAGAAAGTATAAATTGCTTGAAGATGCTTCAACAAATTGATGATCCCAATCAAAATTGTCATTAAGTTGAAGGAACTCGGAATTTGTTGCTAAATTTTTGTAGAACAATTGCGAACCATGAGTTCCCTCGGTACCATTGACAATGAGGTGCTTTTCATCTTCAGATGTAGTAGCAAAAAAATATCTCTTGGGATAATCCTTCTGCTCAAAAGCGATTTGATCTTTACTTTGTGGTTCACCTATCTTGTGAAAGTACACTTTGTGATACTCATTTTGAGCTGAGAGCTCGCTCCCCTTTGGTTCCTCATACCTACTGTAATAAAAACCGTTTCCAGCCCAAGCCATTCCCGAAAACTTAACCCATTCCAGTTTATCTTCAAGGTCCTTGCCTGTTTCAGTGTCTCTAACATAAATTGTGGCCCAATCTGAACCTGCTTCGTTTATCGCATAAGCAAAATACCTCGCATCCTTGGAAAAACTTGTGCTGCCTAATGCCGAAGTACCTTTTTCATTTAACTTATTTGGATCAAGGAAAACCATTGCCGAATCGTTCAAGCTCTTTTGGCGATATAGCACATATTGGTTTTGTAAACCATCATTTTTGTAGAAATAATAGTAATCTCCTCGCTTGAACGGAGATGAATATTTTGGGTAGTTCCAAAGCTCTTTTAAACGATCTTTTATGGCATCCCTCATAGGAAGCTTCGACAAATAATCGAAAGTCACCTTGTTTTGTTCCGTAACCCATTTTTTCGTTTCCTCAGATCTATCATCTTCCAACCATCTAAAGGGATCTTTAACATCAACACCAAAATATGTGTCGACTGTATCAACCTCCTTGGTATTTGGATATTTAAAGGCCATAGATTTATTTTCTTTTGTTTCTACATCGTTCTTGCAAGAAAACAATGCAACTGCTATTCCAAGACAAACTAGATTTTTGATTTTCATGTGTGGTTTTTAGACGATAAATTCAGCCAGCGAATTTCATATTTTTTATTTACAATTCCTCATGATACCTTAAATAAATGGCCTTAATTGGACATACTTTTGTGAAACGTCAGAGTGCACATTTTAATCCACTTTAATCAACTCGATATCATAAAAAAGAGTTGCGTTTGGTGGAACTGATCCAAAGCCCTTTTTTCCATAGGCGAGGTTTGGTGGTATAATAACCCTTACTTTTTCACCCTCTCTCATCCATAAAAGCATCTCTTCCCAGCCTCTAATTACTTCTCCTTTCCCAAGGACAAATGTAATTGGGTAACCGTGTTCATGAGAAGAATCAAAGATTTTTCCATCCTCAAAAAAACCTGTATAATGCACCGTGACCATTTTAAATGATTCAGCTTTTCTTCCTCTATTGCTCAGCACTTTGATATACTTAAGGCCATTTTCCATTTTTAATGTATCGAGATCACTCACATCAAAGGGTTTTGGTGAATCTGCTATTTTTAGAAGTTCAACTTCATAGATAAGTGCCCCTTCTTCACCAACTCGGTGCGAAAGCTTTTGTGCATGGTTCGTCATGGACAATGGAATCTTGAACCTGAATTTTGCGCCTTTTTTCATTAATTGCACGCCCTCTTCAAGTCCAGGCATGACTAAGTTGTTCCCCAATTTGAAAACAAGTGGAAAATCCTTTCCTTGTGTGCTTTCAAAGACAGATCCATCCTCAAAGGACGCCTCATATCGAATTTGAACAATTTGACCAGATACCGGTCGAAGCCCTTTACCGGGCTTAAGAATAGCGTATTTAATTCCTGAAGAAGTAGTAAACCCAGTTTGAATTAAAACACTCTTATTACCGCAAGAAAAATAAAAAAGGATAAGTAACGCAGTACCTATCCTTCCAAGTATCTTATTCACTTTTTATTTGAAGTCAATTAGTTCGACATCAAAATGAAGTGTTGCATTAGGTGGAATAATACCTCCGGCTCCTCTTTCTCCATAACCTAAGTCGCTTGGTATGACAAATTT
>JALEGO010000438.1 GCA_022763165.1 Flavobacteriales bacterium | reverse complement strand
TATAAATACCATATAAACTGATAATTACAGCGCTTATTAGAAAAAAACCAATTGAGAGTCGCCAAGTGTATTTTAAGATTTTTCTATTGCGCACAATTAACACATCTTGTACTTTCCGGCATTAGTAAGATTCTTCCAAATGGTATATCATTTTTGCAACGCAGGCACTTTCCAAAATTACCTTCATCGATTTTTGTTTGTGCGTAGAGCAATTTTTTCATCCGTTCTTCTTTTTTTCTCAAAGCTGCTTCGTTTACGCTTTTGTTGTTAATGGCATCCATTCGACTAATTCTTCCGATAGCATTTTCTGGTGCAATGGGTTTAGTTAATTCTCTTAGTTCTTCTATTTCAGTTTTTACTTTTTCCAATTCCCTGGTCAATTTTTCTTTCAATTCTTCCTTTTGCTCCTTGTTCATAATCAGGTATTGAATATTTTAGTATCATGGATGATCAACATCAGATTTTTGAATTTAAGAAAAAATTCGCTGGGATCAGTGACAAGGCTCTAATCCAAGAAATTCTTAAATATGGAATCCGAAAAAGCTTTGCGGAAGGAGAAATCATTGTTGATGCTGGTCAATACATTAAATCGATTCCCTTAGTTTGGAAGGGCTTCCTTAAGATATCACGAATACATGAGGACAAAGAGATTTTGTTGTATTATTTAAAAGAGGGAGAAACCTGTTCTATGTGTGTGCAATCCTGTCAGTCCGACCAACCCAGCAGTATCTCTGCAGTTGCTATGGAAAATACAGAGCTACTATTGATTCCTGATCAGTATGTGAGTTTATGGATCCAGCAATTTCCGAACTGGTCACAGTTTCTAATTCAAGGATATCACAATCGTTTTGATGATTTGATAGAGGTGGTTGATAAGATAGCTTTTCAAAGACTAGATGAAAGGATCATTGATTATTTGAAACAGCAAGCAACTCTAATTCCTGAGAATACGATAATCATTACCCATCAGAAAATAGCCTCTGATCTTGGTACTTCCAGGGAAGTCATATCAAGACTTTTGAAAAAGCTTGAAAAAATGAATTACGTGCAATTGAGCAAGAATAAAATTGTGATCAACGAAGAATGTGACTTCGATCACTTTAAAGTTCATTGAAAGTTGTTAATATTGATACAATGCTTAAAAAAGGTAGCAAGCTATACAGCATCTTTAAATTGAAGTGTCCTCATTGTCATGAAGGACCTTTTTTTGAAAAATCCCTACTGAGCTGGAAGGCAATGGGGAAGGTAAATAGCAAATGTCCTAATTGCGGTAATTCTAACAATAAGGAACCTGGTTTTTACTATGGTGCCATGTACGTTTCTTATGGCTTGGGTATAGCCTTATTCGTTACGATTTGGGCGGCCTTCACAATATTTTCACCAAATTACTCTTGGGTGAGCTTGTTAGTGACTTTGGTTTTGATTCAGTTGTTATCTTTTCCAGTGATTTATGGCCTGTCCAAAATTATCTGGGCCAATTTTTTTATTCGTTACAAGAAATAGAATTTTAATATGTCTAACATTGAGATGATTCCTTGGTACATTGCCGGTCCTGCAATTGCCATAATTATGCTATCACTAAAATATCTAAATAAGAGCTTTGGAATTTCTTCTACACTTGATCATATCTGTACACTTGCTGGATCCGGTCGTGTATTCAAAAGCTTCAGACAAGACCTTGCAAAACACAAATGGAAAATCTTTTTTGTCATTGGGGTAATAGGGGGAGGATATTTAGGTAACCTAGTTCACGAAATTAATTCCGAAAGTATTTCAAGGGATACTTTAAGTGAACTTCCCGAAGTTTTCCAAGGAGATGTAAATCAAATGATTCCAGAATTCTTTAATGATTTTTCAAGTCTTAAAGTATTATCAATATTGATTCTGGGAGGTGTGTTGATTGGTTTCGGAACGAGATTCGCGGGTGGCTGTACCTCTGGTCATTCTATAACGGGAATGAGCGCCTTACAGTTGGCCTCTCTTATAGCCACAATTGGTTTCTTTTCAGGTGGATTAATCATGACACATATTCTATTTCCATACATTTTTTAAATGAAAAACTTAATCTATCTTATACTTGGTTTGGCATTTGGGTTTGTACTATTTACCTCGGAGGTAATTTCATGGTATAGAATTCAGGAAATGTTTAGGTTTCACAATTTTCACATGTATGGTGTGATTGGTAGTGCTGTAGTTTTGGGTATAATATTCAATTTACTATTGAAGGCCAAATCATTCAAAACTTTAGATCAATCCATATGGCAAAACCCTCTTAAACCAAAAGGCTGGAACAATTTAATTGGAGGCCTAATATTCGGGCTAGGTTGGGCTTTGGTCGGGGCGTGTCCTGGCCCAATTTACACGCTCATAGGTGCCGGATATTTTTCATTTATTATTGTACTTCTTGCTGCGATCTTCGGAGCTTTCTTATCGGGATTTGTGAGAAAATAGATCAATAAGTAACTTAATTGAATTCTTAACGTTTAAGAACTCCACAAAGTTTATTCTTGAGGGCTTTAAACGTCATATTGGTGCTTATTTGTTTGATGTTTTCAATACAATTAATTGGGAATAATCAATCCAAAATTGATAGTCTTAATAAGGCCTTGTCAGAGGCTACAGAGGAAAAACAAAGGATCAAATTACACATTTCACTAGCATCGGCTCACAAAAATCATGAACCGGATATTGCTTTAAAGCATGCTGAAATTGCCAGAGATCTTAGTATTGAAGCAAAGGATGAAAAGGAAGAGGCTAATGCTTCAAACATCATTGGTATGATTTCATATGAAAAAGGAAATCTAGAGCGTGCAATTGAGATGTATGAAAGTGTTATTGCGATTCGTTCGGAGACGGCAGATACCTTCACACTTGCCGGAGCGTATAACAATTTAGGTTTGGCTTTTCAAAGGATGGGAGACAATAACAAGGCTCTTGAAAATCACCTTTTGTCCTATAAATATCGTGAAGCCATGAACGATAAAAGTGGAATGGCTAAGTCGCTTCACAATATTGGATTGATCTACGATTATGATGGCAACCAAGAAAAAGCTCTGGAACATTACGAGAAATCATTGAGACTTAAACTGGAACTCAACATGCGTGATGCCAGCGCCAATACTTTGTCTAATATTGGGACAATCTATAATGAGCGTGGCGAATTCGACAAGGCTTTGGAATACTTCCTTGAAGCCAAGGACATTT
>JALEGO010000437.1 GCA_022763165.1 Flavobacteriales bacterium | reverse complement strand
GAATAACTCTTTTTTCAATTTAGTCATCGTCAACAGATCTATCCACAAGGAAAGTTTTTAACCACAATACAACTGAACAAAAAAGCATTGTACCTTTGTTGCATGTCATTGGTGATGAACAAGTCCATTCCATTAGCTGAAAGAATGCGTCCCAAATCTTTGGACGACTACATGAGTCAGGAAAAATTGGTAGGCTCAGATGGCATTCTGAGGAAAACACTTTCTTCTGGTTTAATACCTTCATGTATTTTTTGGGGACCTCCTGGTGTCGGAAAGACAACCCTAGCTAATCTACTGGCCCAGAATGTAAAAACGTCATTTTTCACATTGAGCGCCATCAATTCAGGAGTTAAAGAGGTCCGAGAAATCATTCAGCAAGCAGAAAAGTCTGATTTATTCAACAGTACAAAGCCCATTTTATTTATTGATGAAATCCATCGTTTCAGTAAATCCCAGCAAGATTCTTTGCTGGGTGCCGTAGAAAGAGGCACCATAACATTAATAGGCGCAACTACAGAAAATCCCTCTTTTGAAGTAATTCCCGCTCTTTTATCGCGTTGCCAAGTATATGTTTTAGAATCTTTGAAAAAAGATGAATTAAAGATTTTGGCCGAAAGAGCGATCTCCAAAGATGAGATTTTGGCGCAACACAAGATAGAATTAAAAGAGTTTGATGCATTGTATAAGTTTAGTGGTGGAGATGCAAGGAAACTTTTAAATGTACTTGAACTAGTCTTCAATAGCTTAAAAGAAGATGGACAAGTACAAATCACAGATGAAGCGGTTGAAGGAATCATACAAAATAACATCGTGTCTTACGACAAGATGGGCGAGCAACATTACGATGTAATTTCAGCTTTTATTAAGTCTGTTAGAGGTTCTGATCCGAACGCTGCTGTGTATTGGTTAGCAAGAATGATTGTTGGCGGAGAGGACCCCAAGTTTATAGCCAGACGCCTGCTTATTCTCGCTTCAGAAGACATTGGAATCGCAAACCCAACTGCACTTGTTATGGCTACAAATTGCTTTCAAGCAGTGCAAATGATTGGGTATCCAGAATGTGAGATTATTTTATCTCAAACTACCGTTTACTTGGCCTCAAGTCCTAAAAGTAATAGTACGTACATGGCTATTAAGAAAGCCAAATCATTGGTGCAACAGACTGGAGCTTTATCGGTGCCTCTTCATTTGCGTAACGCTCCAACCGAACTAATGAAAGATTTAGACTATGGTAAAAACTATCGCTATGCCCACGATTTTTCTGGAAATTGGGTAAATCAAGAGTATATGCCAGATGAGATAAGTGGAGAAAGCCTTTACATTCCTGGTCAAAACACCAGAGAAAATCAACTTAAGAGTTCATTACAGCAACTTTGGAAGGATAAGTATAAGTTTGAGTCCTGACACTCTTAAGTTCAAATAGTCGTATATTTGAGTGTGAATCGGTTTTATTTATTGTCAATCATTGTTTTGCTTGCACTTTCGTGCAAAAAGGAAATAAAAGTTCCCAAATGGGATGTTGATGCTGTTCTTCCAATTGCCCATAGCACTTTAGCTGTATCGAATATCAAATTTGATTCCGTTCCCGAATTACAACTTCAACAGACTAATGACAACAAAGTTCAATTGGTCTATTCAAATTCTCTGTTCTCTATTGATTTTGACTCACTTTTTCAGGTTCCAGATACATCTATAACTGAAAGTTACCCGATTTTTATTCCTCTCAATTTTAATCCTGGCCAACAAATCTGGACTGGTGAAATCAAGAATAAATACAAATTAAACGATATAGAGCTTCGGGATGTAAAGTTCAGAAGTGGTAAAATGATTCTAGAGATGACAAATTCTCTCACAGAGAAATTGATTTTGGACCTATCTTTAAATAAAGGTCACATTAATGGGTCGCCTTTTGTTAAGCAGGTTGAGATTCCAGCAGGCACTATCTCAAGTCCTTCAAAGGTTACTGTTGAATATGATGTCAGCGACTTGGCAGTTGACCTAACCGGAACAAGCGGAGGGTCTTATAACAATATGTTCATCTCCTACACACTTACTGTAGACCCTAATGGCAATGCTGTAAGCGTAGGTTTAGGAGATGTTTTAAGTGTCAAGAGTACTTTTCAAAAATTAATACCGGATTATGGTAGAGGGTACTTCGGACAAATTATTGAGAGCGAAACGCTCGATCAAAGAGTGAAGGAATTAGAAAATGTCGTTGCTGGCAATTTGGAGCTGCAAGACTTCGATGTTGACTTGGAAATAGTAAATAGAATTGGTGTAGACCTGCAAAGCACTATTTCCCATTTTTCTTCTTACAATTCGCGCACAGGAAACACTGTTGACTTGAACCATAGTATCATTGGAAACAGTATCAATCTTAATAGAGCTAAAGAAACTGGCAATCCGAATAGCCCTGTTGATTATGAAATAAGAAGGTTTCCGATCAACAATTCAAACTCAAATATCCTTGATTTTCTTGAGAACTTTCCTGATTCTTTATCAATGGCCGTTGACATTGCATTAAACCCATTAGGAAATTTTTCGGCTCACAATGACTTCGTTTATTACGAGAATGGCTTAGATCTAAATCTTAATATGACGCTTCCTTTGACTTTTTCTGCTTCTGGAATTGAAATTTGGGATACACTGGCTCTTGACCTTGATTCAAACGACATTTACTCAAATATCAATTCTGGTTTTTTGAAGATTTATGCAAACAATTCTTTTCCACTAGGAATTGATCTAGAGCTCACAGCAACTGATTCGACATATTCTTTTAAACAAATACTAACCACAGATGTAAACAACTCCATTGACGCAGGCGTTGTTCAGGGTGCGTTAACAACACCGAAAGAAAGTCTAATAGAAGTACCTCTTAATCAAGAAATTATCAACTCCCTTTACAACGGAGAGTTACTGCTAATTAAAGCTACACTGAACACAAATAGTACCCCAAATTTGGTT
>JALEGO010000436.1 GCA_022763165.1 Flavobacteriales bacterium | reverse complement strand
CCAAGATTCTTTTGCTGTTAAAGGAGGAATGATTCAAATTACTAGGGCTCTCTATGCATTAGCGCAAGAATTGGGCGTTGAATTTAAGTTTGGGAGTCAATTGGATTCGTTGGTTTTCCAGAATAAGCAAATTGTAGGCATGGAGACCAACTTAGGATTTTACAAATCTGATATCGTTGTAAGTTGCATTGATATTAATCACATATATGATAAGTTGCCCAAATTATCAATGGTTCAGAAGTTCAATCGAAAGAGGGATCTTTCGACTTCTGCTGTTGTCTTTTATTGGGGACTAGAACTGGTATCCAAACTTGATTTGCATAACATATTTTTCTCGGAGAACTATAAAAATGAATTTGCACAATTAAGTTCTAACCTCATTCCACTAGATCCAACGGTTTATGTTAATATTACGAAGAGAGTTTCGCATGAAGATGCACCTCAGGGTTCTGAGAATTGGTTTGTGATGGTTAATGTGCCCCCTGGATTGAGCCTTACAGAAAAGGATATTGATTTATTGAGGTCCAGAGTGGTGACCAAGTTGAACAAAACACTGAGTCTTAACATTGATAGATGCATTAGAGAGGAGCGAATAACCACTCCCAAGACATTATCTGATGTTACAGGGGCTTTCAATGGAGCGCTCTATGGACAAAGTTGCAATCATAAGTATTTGAGTTTTCTAAGGCAAGTCAACAAAAGTCCGCTAAAGGGTTTGTATTTTGCCGGAGGAACAGTCAATCCAGGAGGAGGTATTCCATTGTGTTTGCTTTCGAGTAAATTAGTTGAAGAATTAATTTTGGAGGACTATGAGAATTGAAAGTATAATACTTCCTGTGCTTTTCTTCTTATATGTTTTAGGGCCACTTGCCATTCGTTTTTTAGGTTTTGAATCTTCCATCAATTTTAGCTGGGTTTCACTGCTAATGACATCATTTCTGATACTTCTAGCCAATAAGAGTGTCAATTTGCTTAGGCCATTCTTTTTGGTTTTTGTCTTTGGGTTTATTATTGAAGTTGTAGGCGTTAAGACTGGTTGGCCCTTTGGTTATTATAATTATGGGGATACGCTTGGGTTTAAAATGTTTGAAGTTCCCTTAGTCATGGGGTTAAATTGGTTTCTAGTGCTCTTTGGATCCAATGCCATTGCAAGAAAAGTAACTTCTAGTCTAATATTAAGGTTGCTACTTACGGCTTTACTGGCAACTGCAATGGATTTTCTAATTGAGCCGGTAGCTATCGATTACAATATGTGGTCTTGGGAAACCGAAGTTATTCCTTTGAAGAACTATATGGCTTGGTTTTTCACCGCTTTTACTTTTAGCATTGTCTTTGAATTGTTAGCTAAAAAAGAGGAAAGACGGTATGGCGTTGCACTGTATATTTTTATGTTGGTATTTTTTATTATCCTATGAAGGATTAATCAAAAAAGCCTTTTTTTGCGGACAACTTCACCAAGTGAGCTGTGTTCTTCGCTGACATCTTTTCAATTAGGTTTTTCCGATGAGTATCGACCGTTCTTGGGCTAATAAACAATTTGTCGGCAATTTCTTGATTGGTATATCCATCAGCGACCAAATGCAGTACCTCCATTTCTCGATCGCTTAAATCAGGAGCTTTTGTAGTTTGAAATTGGGCTTGAGTGATCAATTGTGCAATTTCGTTGCTGAAATACTTATGTCCTTTAAGAACCGTATTAACCGCATCGATGAAAGCCGCTTTGGGTGTGTTTTTGAGAACATATCCTGAAGCCCCTGCTTCCATAATTTTATTGATGTTTTGAATGTCTTGCTCAAGTGTAAGTGCGATAACACGAATATTAGGGAATGCTTCACTTAACCAGGCGGTTGTTTGGACTCCATCGCGCTTCGGCATATTGATGTCCATTAAAACAATATCGGCTTGCTTTAAGCTTTCAGTGTGGTGGTTAAGGTAAATTCCATCCGAAAATTCATCTATAATTTTGATTTTATCATGATCACCAAGTATGAACTTGATACCTTCCCTGACCATTTCATGGTCATCGATGATGATGATCTTAATAAGCGGCATGCGGCAAATATAGCTTTTTAAGCGAGCAGAAATACGGAGTTGGGGATATTCTTGCTGTCGCGCTAGACTTATATAAAAATTCCATCTAATTGAAAAAAGGAAAATTGCGATTTAGATGGGGTTTTGAAGCAATAATATATAAACACAGCACCCCTCTACTAACTCTCCCAACAGTAGAGGGGCCCATGCAAAACTCACCATGAAAAAAAACACAAACTAATCGATTAACGCAGCGATTACTTCATCAATTCTTTTAGATATTTTATCATCCTTTGAAAGGAAAGTATTTACTTCTTTGACTTTAGCTATTCTTTGAACAGTCTCTTTATTTCTCTCCTTGGACATAATGATTACTTCTGTCTCAATATTTACATTCTTGATTCGATTGATCATTTCCAGACCTGTCAACTGATTTTGTTGTCTCAAATTTTGATAGTAATCTTCTAAATAGTAATCAAGTAATATCAATCTGGGGTTTTTGTCCATATTTTTTAGACATTCTTCTCCTGAAGTAAAACAATGAATATCCAGTGATTTATGTTGATACTTGTCGTTAATCATTGTTCTTAAACCTTCCAAGTACATTTCATTATCGTCAACCAGAAAAATTGTTTTATTGTTTCCTTCATTATGTTCCATAGGCATATATTTTTAGCTAGCCATAGCGGTACCAACGAATAGTAATCGATCGACTCGTTTTGAAAGTTTATCTAAATCGATTGGTTTTTCAATAAAGTCTGCACCCAGTTGGTAGGCATTTGAGGTAATTTCTCTAGCTCCAAAAGAGGAGATAAGAATAAAAGGTGTGCTATTGGAGTAGTCATTTCGCAAGGTATCTAGAATGTCCAAACCTGATAAATCCGGCATGGCAAAATCCATGATAATTAGATCAGGTTTTTCTTTAGAGATTGTGCTTATGACACCACGACTCTGATTGCTGGTGATTACTTGGTATCCTTTATTCTCTAAAAAATCTTTTAGAGCGACAAGCACCATTTCTTCATCATCGACTATTAGTATTTTTTTCATGACATATTGGTTTAGATATCATGATACTTCATTGAACAAACAAAGAAGTAACATGATAAGGTTTTTGAGGTAGGTAGAGTGGTTTTAGGTAAAGGAGTATTTTTATATCATTCAGTACATTTAATTGTTCTTACAAGGACCAGCTGGTAAACAAGTCGATAACTAAAGATGTCGCCACCAATGTTGCGAGCACAGCAGCTGCAATGGTGTAACCTCTTCGGACACTGTTGCGGTTTTGTATTTTTTCGTTCAACCGCTCAAAGACTTTTTCCAACTTTCTGAACACGTGGTCTCCTTTTTGGATAAAGTCAAAAGCTCCATGACGCATACTATCAACTGCTAATTGCAAGTTATTTTCTCGCGTCAACATGACAATCGGAATGGCTTTATTGATGTTTTTGATTTTCTGAAGCATCCAGAGACCATTGTGTTGATTATTCGTAGTACTTAGATGAAAGTCCATAATAATAAGATCTGGAGTGGTTTCCTCAACGCGCTTGACACATTCGGAAATTGTGGAAAAGCATTCGACTTCAGTACTAATTTTGTTTTTTATAAACTCTTTGAGTCCTTCTAAGTAAACTTTATCATCATCAACGATAAATATTTTTTTGATTTTATTTTCTAGGTTCATTTTTGGTGGGTTTTAAGATTGATATTTTGGTAAAATGATCTCACTTGTATTTGTGGGCGATTTATTTCTAAGCATATTCTCATTCTTTAATTTTAACTAGAGTAAAGCTATAGAAGTGGCTAGCCGTTCTTTTCAGTAAAATGCCGGATTTTATGGAAATTGGCTATCCGTATTTTTACGGATAGGCGTTGATACTGTTTGGTTTGGAGTAGAATCTACTTTAAGTGTGAATTCAGTTCATCTAGTAGGGCGTATGTCTTTTTTATCAGGGTTTCGATCATAGGACTTAAATCCTCAATAGGCACATTTTCCTTTGCTTCGAGTTCTATATTCTTGGCAATTTCATCTAATTGAGGGCATGCAACAAAATCTAAACTCGATCGATATTTATGTGCTAATCCTGCTATTCTATCCTGATTTCGGTTTTTGAGACTTTCTTCGAATTGTTGTATCGTCTCGGGGGCTTTATCAATGAACATTCCAAACATCTTTTGTTTAAATGCGTCATTGTCATCATAAATTTCAACCAATCTTTTAGGATCAATCAAGCTCATAATCATCTAATCTAGAACTAATGTAGATATTTTTGCCTTTAAATCCTTTGGTTTAACAGGCTTGGATAAAAAGTCGTTCATGCCAACATCAAAACATTTTTTTCTTTCTTCACTGCTGGCAGAGGCCGTCATAGCTAATATGGGTACATTTTGAGATTGGGTTGAACTCTTTCTAATTTGCTCTGTGACTTGATATCCATTCATTTCTGGCATTTGTACATCCATGAGAACCAGGTCGTAGACTTTTTCCGTGATTTTGTCAATTGCAATTCTTCCATTTGAAGCACAATCAATTTTAACATTCCATGAGTCAAATAATTCAGTCATGTATGCTTGATTCATTTCATTGTCTTCCACTAAAAGGATGGATAAATCTTCCATTCTTTTCTTAATGAAAGTTGACATTTCATTCTGTTTTTGATCAAAACCGTCTGCGATATCAAATCGCATAGTTACAGTAAACGTTGTGCCGACATGTTCTTTGGACCTGACATCAATTGTACCTCCCTGAAACTCAATTAATTTTTTAACTATTGACAATCCCAGTCCGGTACCTCCATATTTGATGGCTGTGCTGTCCTTTGCCTGTTTAAATTGTTGAAATATTTTAGGTATATCATCTTCTGCTATGCCAATTCCTGTATCTGAAATGGTAAATAGCAAATCAACTTTTTCCGAGGTTTTGCCTTTAAGCACTACATTCAAAGAAACATATCCTTCTGAAGTGAACTTCACAGCATTTCCGATTAAATTTAGCAGTATTTGTTTGAGACGTATGGTGTCTCCCGTGAGTGCGCTGGGTATTTTTGGGTCAATTTCTAATGTCAGCTGAATGCCCTTTTTGTTTGCATTGAATTCATGTATTGAAATGCTTTCTTCCAAAAGGAGTTTTAAGTTAAATCGTTCCTTGTTAAAGGTGATGAGTCCTCTTCTAATTTTACTGAAATCAAGAATGTCGCCAATTACGCTTGTTAGGATGTCTGATGAGATCTTGATTTTTCTAAGATAATCTCGTTGTTTTTCGTTTAAATTTTCATTGAGCAAAAGTTCTGTGAATCCGGTAATTGCATTCAAAGGAGTTCTTATTTCATGGGTCATGTTAGCCAAGAAATTCTGTTCCGCCACTTTTGCTTTCATGAGTTCTATGTCATAAAGAATGCGGTCCGTTATATCAGCATCAACGACTACAAACTGTTTAAATTCTTGAGTATAGGCGTCATAGGTCGGAGTTATGGTTGTTGATGTCCAATACCTCCTTCCGCTCTTTGTATAGTTCTCTATCTCGTAAGTTTCAGATTTTCTATCTTTTATGCATTTCTCTAAAATCTCTTTTCGGATAATCCATTCAGGAGCCTCCTTTCGGAGCAACTCGCCTCTGGTTCCGCGTATTTCATCGTAGGTATATCCAGTCATTCGGGTGAAGCCTTCGTTGACCCAAGTGATTTTGCCTGAACGATCTAAGGTAAATATTGCGTTATCGGTTTTACTTGCAATAAGGGAGAGGCGTTCTAATTGATCCCTTAGTCTTTGTCGCTCAATGGCATAATGTATAGCTGAAATAAGTCCTTTTTCTTCAAACTCACCCTTAATAATATAATCTTGAGCGCCTTGTTTCAATGCGGCAGTTGCCGTGTCCTTATCATTGATTGAAGAAACCACAATTACTGCTGCTTTCCTGTTAATTTGAGCCATGTTTTTCATGGTTTCGGTGCTGGGTGAATCAGGAAGGTTTAGATCGAGAAGAACGATATCATACGACTGATGTGATAAGGATCTTTTAGCCTCCTCAAAACTTAGGGCTGTGTCAGCCGCAAATTTAGGGTGATTTGAATTGTTGAGCATTTTCTTAATTAGTTCTGAGGTGACGACATCATCCTCAATGATCAATGCTCGAACCAAGCTCATATTATCCGCTTCCATAAACTTTATTTGCGACCTTCTAGGTTAAAAATAGTGATTCTGTTCTTAAAAAATAAATCGATGGAGATGTTCTTGAATTGGCTATACCTGAAAGGCGGTATTGCATTCGGAAAAAAGCCTTACTTTTGCAGTCAAATTATCTAACCTTTATTTCGATGAAGAAACTTTTACTGCTTTTATTATCGGTATCAAGTATTTTGGCCTTTTCGCAAGATACTTTAATTGTTGGAACTGACGCCTTAGTGAACAGTCCAACTGGATATCCTGCTCCTTATGGAAACTACTATTGGGGAGCAAAACATCAATTTTTGATTCAATCCTGTGAACTTACGAACAACGGACAAATACTGGATTCAATTAAAGGACTTGCGTTTGATGTTGCCGTTCCTGAGGGTGAACCTTTAGAGGATTTTACTGTGAAAATTGGTCACACCCCCGCTAGTGAGCTGACCACTTGGATTACTGGGTTGACAACGGTTTTCTTTGATACATCTTTTGTTGAGGTAACTGGTTGGAATTTTCACGATTTTGACACTGCTTTCAAGTACAATGGAGTTGATAATATTGTTGTAGAAGTTTGTTTTAACAATGGTCAATTCACAAACAATGCCCAAACCTTTTTGTCACAGACGTCCTACAATTCAAGTCTTTTCTTTAGGGATGACGCAGTTGGTGTTTGTCCAAGCACTTCAACATCTGGCTTGACGAATTTCAGACCGAACATGGCATTTTCTGGAACAATGGTGGATGTGGCAACGGATTTGTCGGTTGAAGAGGTGCTTTCTCCAACCTCTTTATGTGGCCTTGGTGCGGCTGAAATAATAAGCGTTAAGTTGTTCAATTACGGAGATTCTTCAGAAACTCAATTTAATATGGGTTTTAGCGTGAATGGAGGACCAGCAGTGAGCGAAACTTTTACTTCAACAATTGCTCCGGGAACTTCTGAACCATTTACTTTTTCTGCTACGGCCGATCTTTCAGGTGCTCAAAACATTCTGAAAATATGGGTGTCCTTGGTAGGAGATCAAGTAATTTGTAATGATACGCTTACAGTTGAATATATTAACTCCTCACCAATAACCACATTCCCTTACATCGAAGATTTTGATTTGAACGGAGGTTTTCTTGTTGATTTGACAACAGATTCATTGGATTGGATAGTGCAATCGGGCCCAACCACTTCAGTTGGTACAGGACCAAATGGCGATCATACTACTGATTCAACAAATTATGCTTACATCGAAGCTAGTTCTCCTAATAGCCCTTTAAAAAGTGGGATTCTGGAAAGTCCGTGTATTCAAATTAGTTCCTTAACAAATCCATATCTTGAGTTTTGGTATCACATGTGGGGCCAAAATATGGGCACACTTACAGTTGAAATTAGTAATGGACTGAGCTGGGTTAAAGCTTGGGAAAAAACAGGTGATCAAGGAAATACTTGGAAAAAAGGAAAAGTCTATATCCCGAATTTCTCTTCTGATCAACAAATCAAGTATCGATTTATTGGAGAGACAGGTTTGGACTATGAATCTGATATTGCAATTGATGATATTGTAGTTATGGATGCACCAACACAGCATGATTTAGCTGTTGTTGAAGTTTTTAATGTTGATACTGGTTTCCTATGTTTAGGTAGCAATTCTGATACTTTGGTGGCTGAGATAGGCAATTGTGGGACTTTTTCTGAGGTTGGGTTTGATGTTTCTTGGTCTTTAAATGGTGGAGCAGCGAGTTCTGTTACAGTAACCGATACTCTAATAGCAGGAGGGTTTGATTATGTTGACTTGACAGCTTTGTCTCTGGCTCCTGGAAGTTATACCTTAAAGATTTGGACATCTCTTGCGTCTGATGCAGTTCCTGGAAATGACACTGCAACATATAGCTTTACTATTGTTACACCTCCATCAGCGAATTTAAATGACACCAACGTTTGTAATGGTGATACATTAACTTTAGATGCTGGACCTGGTTTTAATAACTACTATTGGGAGGCTTTAAGTCAGGGGTCTTTTGGGTTTTCTCAAACTTTTGATGTGCATTTTGCAGATACCATTCTAATCGAGTTGGTTGATTCATTTGGATGTTTCAATGCAGACACATTCCTTACCTCGGTAATTCCTCTTACGCCAGTTGATCTTGGAAATGACACAACGCTTTGTTCTGGTGATTTGATTACTCTTGATCCCGGAACCTTTTCGTCATACTTATGGCCTGATGGAAGTACGAACCAAACTTTCAATTTTACATCGACACCAGCAGTTGATACTGTAATTACAGTTGAAATCACAGACGGTAATGGTTGCTCGAATACTGATGATATTAGGCTTATTTATATTGACGTTCTTGCTATAGATTTGGGCCCAGACACATCTGTATGTCCTGGATTTATTTTGGATGCGGGAGTAGGAAATGGAAGTTATCTCTGGAGTACTGGTGATACTACTCAATGGATTGTTGCCAATACATCTGGTACTTATTATGTAGACGTCAACAAGTGTGGAACCGCTAGTGACACAATCGTATTAAATGTAAGCACCTTTCCAGCTTTCGATATTGGTCAAGACACTACAATTTGTGCCAATGATTCTGTCTTGTTGGATGCAACTGTTTCAGGGCCTTATTGGTACGACTGGGATAATGGAGACACAACGGCTACCACATATGTTTCCGATAAGTGTAAATATAGCTTAGATATGTACGATAGTTTCGGAGATGATTGGAATGGCGGTAGCATTGACTTCTATGTAAATGGTGTTCAAGTTGGAAATTATTCCGCTTTGAACTTCTTCTCGAACGCAATGATTTCAGTTGAAGATGGAGATTCATTGGACCTTATTTATAATTCTGGAAGTTTTGAGTCAGAAAATACTTACGAACTTTACAGCCCGTCAGGAGATCTGTTGTTCCAGGATGGGCCATTTCCTTCAACAGGATTAGTATGGTCTGGTGTAGCAACTTGTTATCAGAACGGATACTTTGGTGTAAATATAATTGACACTGTTGTTGGTTGTGTTGCTAGAGATTCTATTAAGATTAATTTTAGCAGTCCTAAAGTTGACCTAGGAGCAGATACAAGTATCTGTTCAGGAACAGCCGTAACTTTCACTGCTGGTCCAGCGGTTTCTTATCTCTGGTCAACGGCCAGTACAGCGCAAAGCATATCTGTTAGTACAGTTGGGCCATATTGGGTTTTGGCTACGGATTCAGTTGGTTGTCAGGCCAGTGATACTGTAGAGATTCTTGCGAATTTCCCATCACCTGTAGTTGATTTAGGTAATGATACCACTATTTGTGCATCTGATAATATATCTCTGTCGGTTGCAGCTGGTTTCAGCAATGTGTTGTGGTCTGATAATAGCACAGGAAATGCGGTGTTTGCCAATGGAGGAACTTGGTGGGTAAACGTGACAGATACTAATTCGTGTATGGCATCTGATACGATTGTAATATCAAATTTACCTGTACCATCAGTCAATATAGGACCTGATACTTCTTTGTGTCCGGGTGATACTTTAGTAGTAGATGCTGGTGCAGGCTTTAATACATATCAATGGTCTCATGGATTTTTAACGCAAACAGCTGAAATAACCGCTACAGGAACCTATTGGGTTGATGTAACGGATTCTATAGGTTGTATTGGAAGTGATACGATTGTTGTCAATGTATTCAATGTCAGTCTTAATGTTGATTTAGGCAATGATACGATTATCTGTAAGGGTGATTCTGTATTGTTAAATGCTGATGTTGGAAGCAGCAACGCGGTTTATAGTTGGAATGGAGGCTCAAGCGCTTCAATGATCTATGCATCTTCCTCAAATCTATACTCAGTGACAGTTACTGTTTGTGGTATAACGGATCAGGATACAATTGATGTTACTGTTTCGAATCCACCAACTGTGAGCCTCGGTAATGATACCATTATATGTGATACATCTACCTTGGTCCTTGACGCTGGTCCAGGTTTTGTTAACTATGCTTGGAGTACACTGGCGACTACTCAAACAATTACTGCGAGTACAGCAGGTACTTATTCTGTAACTGTCACGGATAATATTGGTTGTAATGGCGCTGATGCAATTCTGATTGGAGTTGACACTTGTGATGTGGGTATAAACGAATTGGTAAGGTCAGACTTATCATTTAGCATTTATCCAAATCCAACAAGTCAAGATGAGGTTCAAATTACTTTTGATTCTAAGACCAATTCACCGTTTGAATTAAGAATTCTTAATTTGAATGGAAGCGTTGTTTCAGTATTCCAAGTTCCAGCACAGTATGGGAGATTCACTAGAGCAATAGATATAAGTGATTTAGCTCAGGGTGTATATCAAGTACAATTGGTTTCTAACAAGGTTTATGATGTTAGGAAAATGGTAATACAATAACTAAAAAAAAAAATTAAGGCGCTATATAGCGCCTTTTTTTATGGGAAAATCTGCCAATTACTAAGTCAGTTCCCCAATTACTCAAAAAACTGATCCTATAACTCAATCATCCTTTACTTGGGCCTTTAATGGTAGTAATTTTACATCTCAAATGAAACACAAATAGGAGGAAAAACATTGCGCTAACGATTGACGATTGCCTATATCACACAATCGTTAGCCACCTTTTATCTGTAGCTCCTGCATCTTCGATAAAATAACCCCAAAGGTCATTGAAATAAGAAAAGAGGGTAGTAATTCTCCCATTTCTGCAAAAGCAAATCCAATCTCTCCATCTATTTTCGCCCACCAAAATTTGACCAGTCCAACAGAAATGAAGCCTGTGATCATAGAAGCAATGGCTCCCCAGGATCGATAACCGCTCCAGAATAAGGATAGAATAATCATAGGGCAAAATGTAGCTGCGATGCCTGACCAGCCAAATATGCTGAACCAAAAAACATTTCGTTCAGGGACGATAAAACTAACTGTGAGTGCAATGGCTAAGGCCAGAAGGGCCATGCCTATTGTGCTCAGTCTTGAGATGCTACCCATTTTTTCTTCACTTAAATCAGGTCTGTAGATTTTTTGATAAAAATCCCTAGCAATTGCACTTGAAGCAACAATCAAAAGAGAATCGATAGTGGACATGATAGCAGATAGCACTGCAGCTATGTAAAAGCCAATTAGAATAATTGGCATAAATTCATCTACCAACATTGGTAAGACATTTTCAGCTTTAACACCCATGATGGCTTCTGGATCCAAGCCATTATCACTAAAATAGGCTCTACCTAAGATTCCAATAAAAACTGCCGCAGCATCAGTAATTATTGTGTAAACAATGGCAACCCATCTTCCTTTGTTGATCTCATCCTCACTTTTTATTGACATAAATCGAACGAAGATTTGAGGAGAGCCCAGGAAACCCAGTCCTATCATTGAAAATCCAAGATAGGTCCACACATTTTTAGACCAATTGCCATCTCCCTGAAATGACACTAAAGCTGGATCAATATTTCGAAGTTTAGCGGTAATGTCAATATCCTTACTAATCAGAAAATAGACAATGACTGGAAGGGCAACAAGACCAAAGAACATAATCAGACCTTGGAAGAAGTCTGACCATGCAACCGCAATAAATCCACCGAAAGTAATGTAAACCAAAACAATGCAAAACCCTAGCAAGAGCCCATGATAGTATTGCCAGTTTAGAAAGTCTTCAAACGCCTTACCAGTAGCGTCTAGTTGAGCACTGACGAAGATGGTTACGAATATCGTTAAGGTTAATGCAGAAACCACTCTAAGTAATTTGCCATTGCTTTTAAAATGACTGCTTAAGAAATCGGGTATGGTTAATGAATCGTATTGATCTGTCAGCCTTTTGAACGGTTTGGCCATAAACAACCATGCTACTGCTACACCTAAAACCTCTCCAAAAACTACCCACATTGCTTGCATACCGAACATAGCGCCCATGCCAGTAAGTCCAAGCAATAGCCAAGCGGATTCGCCACTCGCACGTGCTGAAAATGCAACAACCCAAAAGCCCAACTTTTTACCACCAATGAAAAAATCCTTGGCACCTTTTACCTTTCTGGAGGACCACCATCCAATAAAGAAAAGTACAGCGAAATAGGTGAAGAGAATGATATATTTTATTGCTTGTTCGATACAGAATAAAACTCAAAAATGGTAAAATTTGTTAGTTTAAGCACAAATCTCTTTGGTGAAGCGAGTGAATTGATAAGATTAGGATTCAGGGTTGAAATTCAGGGTTTGTTAGAAAAGCCTCATCCGTTAACGTTTTAAGGAAGTTGACTAGATCCTCTTTTTCCTGCACAGTTAAATTTAAAGCCTTAATTCTTGGATCTTTGTTTGGGTGATTGCTTCCACCACTGTTGTAATGCTCGATTACCTGCTCAAGGGTTTCTATTGATCCATCGAACATGTAGGGGCCTGTCACTTCAACATTTCTCAATGTTGGAACCTTAAATTTTCCAATATCTTCTTGTTTCAGCGTGATTCTTGCCCTTCCAGAATCTATTGGATAGGAATCATAAAGCCCATTATTAATGAAAAGGTCATTGGTGAAGTTGAACCCTTCGTGACAGGCAATGCAATTGGCTGAGCCAGAAAATAATGACCAACCTCTTTGTTCTGAGCTGCTGTAAGAATTTGTTTCAGAATTGATGTCATATTGATCGAATTTTGCGTTCCCACTGATAATGGTTCTCTCAAAAGCCGCTATCGAACGTGTTAATGTGAATGCATCGGCATTTTGTCCAAATACCAAGTTGAAAAGAGTGCGATAT
>JALEGO010000435.1 GCA_022763165.1 Flavobacteriales bacterium | reverse complement strand
TGAGTTTTGAAACCGATAAGACAAAAAACTTATCTGGAGTTGATTTTTTAATTACTCCTCTACATGCCTTAGAACCCTTTTTTGGTAATTACGGTCGAAGTTCTATTGGTTTTGTAGCAGGAGCTGGATATCGAAAAAATGAAAGTGCAATTGGATATGTGATCAACTACGGGTTGAAATCAGAGTTGGATTTTTGGATGATGTTTACCAAGAATTGTGAGTTGAAAAAGAAACTATGTGGTAAATGGAGATTCACAGTTCCAGTAGAGTTTCTACATGGAGTGGGACAGTTAAAAATTACCGAATCAACATCACTTTATAATGAGTATAGCTTTAAGTCTGGTCTGGGATTAGCATTTTCAGAAAGTTGGATGATTGAAGTCTTGGGAGTGTTGCAAAGGAGTAGAGCTCAAAAAAGCTTTTTTAATGATAATATTGGTTTGAACCTGAGACTTGCGGTTATCATTAACAAAAAGTAGCAAAAGTTTTACTGCTATAACTTATTTTAGGCTAAATGGATAATCCCAGTTAACCTGATATGGAAAAGGTTCGTACGCAATGTTGTCCTCATTGATCGTATATCCCTGTTTGGCATAGTCTTCCGCTTTTTCAAAACAAAGCTTGGCCAGAGTGGTGTCACCTTCCTGTTGGGCCAATCGATATTTGTAAAACCAAATATCGGAGAATTTCGGGTATTTTTGAAGCGCCCAATCGAAGGTCTTTTCTGCTTCTTGAAATTTTTCTAATTCCAACTGTGCAATACCTAAATAGAAAAGATCTAGATGATGAACCCAATCCTCACCTTTGTCATTCATAAGCCCTTGAATGTCTCCACTTAGAATCGTCTCTGTGCTATCGAATTCGTTCAATTGAATATAGGACAAAGCTCTCCAGAATTGGGTGGAGTGGTCCATAAAGACACGATTACCGTACTTTTCCAAGGCAAGATCCAATCTTAAGAGGGCTTCTGAAGGGTTTTTAGAGAATAGACATTCCATGAAACCGCTATATTCTAACCAACGATCTGGATTTAGAGTGACCGCCTTATTCAAATAGACCTGCCCCAATTCATATTTTCGTTGCTTGTATAAAGGCATTGCTTTTTGCTGCCAAAACCATGCAATAGAGCTATCCTTTTCAAGAACAAGATCAATTGCCTTCTGTCTTTCTAATGAAAATATGGGGAGTTTGTAAATGTTTTTCCAGGCTGAATCCACAAATGCCTTCTGCTGTATATTCAACTGGTTCAAAAGTTGTAAAGTTTAAGAAAAAATCCTCCTTATCTTTTTTTGACTGACACGCAGAGAACAACAATACAATCAATATGGCGTTTTTTGTCATAATTTAAAAGTAAAATATAGAACTATCAAATGGTTCGTTTATTACGTTCAATCCAAATGCTGCTGATAATATGTCACTTTCATTTTGGATTTGACGTTTATTTATTGTCTTGAATTAAATGCTAAATTTACAGCACTTTTAACCTCATTATGAAAACAAAGCTCTTAAAGCTTGTTAAAACAGGCATTTTCATTTCCATCATGTTGTTTGGACAAAATGCTTTAGGGCAGGATGGCACTACTTTAACAGGGATTATCCGAGATCATAAGTCAGGTGAATCATTGCCATATGTGAATATCGGAATTCTGACTTCTGGAAAAGGCACTACATCTAATGTTGACGGACACTTTACCCTCTTTGGTATTCCCTCAGACACATCCACTATCGTAGTGAGCTATTTAGGTTATAGTCCCCAGTATATCAAACTTTCTGGTGATGTTTTTAAAAATGGCTTGTCTGTTAAACTGGAAAAGAAATCGATCAACTTGAAAGTCTTTGAGGTGAAAAGTAAAAAAGAAAAGTTGGTTGAAAGTAGTAAGGAAATCAGTAAGATAACAATCAATCCAGCTCAACTTTCCAATCTTCCCAACTTAGGGGAGGAGGACATATTTAGAACCATACAATTGTTGCCTGGGGTGAGTGGAAGTACTGAAAACTCTGGACTCTATGTAAGAGGGGGAACTCCAGATCAAAATTTAGTTCTATTAGATGGTATTACCGTTTATTATGTGGATCACTTTTTTGGAATGTTCAGTGCGTTTAATGCAAATGCGATAAAGGATGTTCAAGTTTATAAGGGAGGTTTTGGTGCAAAATATGGGGGGCGCGTATCTAGTGTTGTAGATATGACCGCTAAATCGGGAAACAGGAATAATATGAGCTTCGGACTTGGAGCTAATCTTCTGAGTTCAAACTTTATTGTTGAGTCTCCCATTTTTAAAGGAAAAGGAAGTTTTATGCTCGCAGGTCGAAGATCATATACAGATATCATCCAAAGTCCAACTTATACCAGAATTTTTGAAAACGTTACTGAAGAAAACGATGATCCTTTGGGTTTTGGAATTTTAGCAAACAATGCTATTGATCCAGTATTTCATTTTTATGATCTAAACGGAAAAGTTACCCTGTTTCCAACGGAAGAGGATGTTATTTCTCTAAATTTTTATACTGGAAAGGATGAATTAGACAATTCGAGAGTTGAGGACTTTGGTCTAGGGGGCTTTGGTCTTGGTGGAACAAGATTAGAAACTACAGACCTGACCAATTGGGGCAACAATGGAGCTAGCCTAAAATGGAGTAGAAAATGGAGTCCAAAGCTTTATTCCAACTTAATCAGTTCATACTCTCAATATTTCAGTGATTTCACACTTATAAATGAATTTTTCATTGACACTTTTAGCTTTAGATTGAGCACCTTGCAGGATAACAATGTGCAAGATTTCACAACAAGGTTGGACAATGAATTGAAAATCAACGAAGATTGGCAATTGGATTTTGGTGCTTGGGTAACTTACAATGATATTAAGTATTTAAATCAGCTGGATGATACTATTATCCTGCAAGATCGTCACAATTGGGCAATGCAATCAGCGCTTTATACTCAAGCAAAGTACAGTCTTACAGATGACATTGAACTAAACTTTGGTCTTAGAGGAACGCACTATGATGCAACAAACAATTTTTATGTTGAGCCTAGAGCAAGCGCATATTATCAATTTACAGATAAAATAAGGCTCAAAGGTGCTTGGGGTATTTACAAGCAATTCATTAATAGAGTAATACTTGAAGATGTCTTCAGCGGGAGTCGTGACTTCTGGCTTTTGGCTGATACGGGATTGTTGCCGGTTGTAACAGCAAATCACTACATCGCTGGTATCACGTATGAAAACGATGATTTACTATTTGACGTTGAGGTTTATCAAAAGGATATGACAGGCTTGCTTGAGTATACCTTACGATTTTCAACATTAGAGCAAATAGGAGGTGAGCAAGCAGATCTCTTTTATCAAGGTACTGGGAGTGCCAGGGGGCTTGATTTTCTTTTACAAAAGAAATTTGGAATATTTACAGGTTGGCTGGCATATACACTTGGAGAAGTCATGCACAATTTTCCCGATATCAATAACGGAAAAACCTTTCCAGCACTCCATGATACCAGACATGAGGCTAAGGCAGTCGCCTCTCTGCAATTGGGAAGGTTCAATTTAGCGGGCACTTTTGTGTACGCTACCGGTAGGCCTTTTACACAGCCAATTGGTCGATATTCAATCACACTTCTTGATGGTCATGAAACTGAATTTGTCCATGTTGGGGATAAGAATTCAAGTAGATTACCTGATTATCATAGGTTGGACATTGCATTGAGCTACAAACATAAGTTTGAAAAGGGAGAGTTAACCACTGGAATTTCAGGGTTCAATATTTACAACAGGGAGAATATTAAATACAAAAGGTTTCAATTACTTGAATTTGATCCGCAAACATTTGAACCTATTGAACCGGAGTTGGTTACTACAGATATTAAGTTACTCGGATTTGTTCCCAACTTTTTTATAAAAGTGAAGTTTTAAATGATTCGTTTCATCAACAAAAAGAATATGAGAAAATATATAGCATTGTTTGGCTTATTTGCCTTGCTAATAGGAGCTTGTACCAAACCTGAATCCAATGAGGATGAGCTCAAAAAAGTTGTAATGGAAGCTTTCATTTTTGCAGGTGAGCCTGTTGATGATATTCGTTTGACTGAATTGTTGCCATTTGGTGGAGAGGATACGGTAGCGGACCCAATTAATGACGCTGATGTTCGCATAATTTGGAGAAATCAAACTTTTACATTGTCAAATGAAGGCGATTCTGGAGTATATCATTATGCAGGAACAGATCTTCAAATCAATGAAGGAGAGCTTTACAAAATTGAAGTGGATTACTTTGGGAAAACGGCTAGTGCATTTACAATTGTTCCTCCGCCAACAGAGGGTTTGACGATTACAAGGGACACTATGGAAGTTTTTTCATTTGAATCGTTGATTGATGATCCTTTTGGAATTGATCTTACACCAACAGATCCAATTATTGCCGAATGGGCGAATCCGGCCAATGAATACTTTTACATTGTAATTCAAAACACTGATCCAAATGCGAAACCAAGGTTTGAGGGTTTTGAAGATATATTTGATATAATAGACTTCTTTATTTTTTCAGAGCCTACCCAAGAGAATTCTTACGAAATAACTGATATTGATATATCCCATTTAGGAGATCATGAAATTAAGGTGTATAGAGTAAATCAAGAATATGTAGATCTTTTTACCAATCTTGATCAAGATTCAAGAACACTAAATGAACCTATTACGAATGTCGATAATGGCTTAGGAGTATTCTCTGCCTTTAACAGTGCTGTGGTTAATTTCGAAGTAGTGTCTAAGTGATGTAGTGTTTATTTTCAGACATTAACTTCTTTTCTTCTTCATAGTAGAATTTACCTTGATTAATGATCCGAAGGTCTAAAATACGTTTTAGTCTCTCCAATTGTGCATGATTCATCAAATTTAGCTCAATGAGTCTATTTGCTTCATATCTTGTCAAAAATTCCGGACCATTCTCGAAAAGCCAGTTGATGGTTTGAAGAACTTCCTTTTGAGAATCTTTTGAAGAAAAGATTTCCAGTATATAGGAAATTTCGGATATTCCGTATTCAAAACGTGATTGCGAATACCTCGCAGGATGTTTCCTACGATCAATAGCTTTTCTAAATTTTGAGCAAGCTATTCTTAAATCTACCTCAATATTTTTTTTTC
>JALEGO010000434.1 GCA_022763165.1 Flavobacteriales bacterium | reverse complement strand
GTCCTTCACCTTACTAACCAGAACCCTAGTCTTACCATTCTCATATTTACGATTATTAAAATAGGATCTAACTCTATTTCTAAGAGATTTGGCTTTTCCCACATAAATGACCTTACCTTCATCATTGAAGAATTGATAAACGCCTGGCTTATGAGGCAAACTATCCAATTTATGCGAAAGGATATCCATTCCTCCAAAAATACACACAGTTTTGTAACTTAATAAAATGAATTTCGCTCTTCTTATGTCGAACGTTTTATTTGTAATTTACATGGTTTCTAAAATGCTGAACTAGAAATAATGAATTCCACCAAAAATCTGGCAAAATGGGCCTTTATTACAGGGGCTTCAAGTGGCATTGGCAAAGCCTTTTCATACGAATTTGGAAAACAAGGCTATAACCTGGTAAATCTTGCTAGGAGGGCAGAAAATCTTGATAAAATAAAGAGAGAGGTAGAAGACTTGTATCAAGTGAAGGTAATAAATTGCCAACTTGATTTATTGAAAGATGGTCTGGAAGAACGGCTAGATCATTTTTTTGATGAGCATAAGTTACAAGTTGATGTCGTTATCAATAATGCTGGTTGCGGGTTTTACGATCTATTTGTTGATTCGGATCTTGATCTTAAGCAAAGAACCATTGACTTAAACGTTTCAGCTGCTACACGCATACTACATTACTTTTTACCAAAACTGTTAAAAAGAAAGACGGTTTGTCATATTTGCAACGTCAGCTCTCTCTCAAGTATCATACCAGTTGGGCATTTCGCAGTTTACTCTGCCACCAAAGCATATCTTTCTTCACTTTCTGAGGTTCTGGCTGCAGAAGTAAAGGGTAGCAACGTGAAAATAATGCATGTGAATCCTGGTGGAGTCCAAACTGAATTTTTGGACAAGGCCAATCAAGAGTTGGTCAATAAAAACAATCCATTTATGGATAGCCCTGAAACCGTGGCTAGAAAGACCTTAAAAGCGCTCTTCAAAAATAAAAGGCGATATGTACCAGGCTGGGCCAACAAACTCTCTGTGCTTCTTTTTAAAATACCACCCAAGAATTTAGCAATTGATTTGGCTTACAGAACTATGCAAAAAAACGCCATCAAAAAACAATGAAAGCGGATTTAAATATGCTATAAGCATCCAGAACCGCTATATGTAAGCTATTTTACCTGAACGATAAAATAGTTACGTTTTCCTCTTTGCAAAAGGACGTATTTATCATTAATCAAGTCAAGCTTGGAAATAGTATAACCTTCTTGAACTTTATTCTTATTGACGCTTATAGAGTTTTCTTTCAGGGCTCTTCGAGCTTCACCGTTTGATTTTAGGAAACCTGTTTTTCCTGAAAGCGCATCAATAACATCCAATCCATCTTCCATTTCAGATTTGGCCAGCTCAGCTTTTGGCACTCCTGCGAATACTTCCAGAAAAGTGCGCTCATCAATAGCATCTAACTGATCCTTAGTGCTCTTACCAAAAAGAATTGATGATGCAGCTTGAGCAGTTTTTAGTGCTACTTCTGAATGTACCATTTTGGTCACCTCCTCTGCCAAAGTCTTTTGAAGTAATCTCAAATGTGGCTCATTTTGATGTCTGACTACTAAGTCATTAATGGTAGATTCATCCAACAGAGTGAATATCTTGATCAGGTTAGGAGCATCTTCATCAGAAACATTGATCCAGTATTGATAAAACTTGTAAGGGCTTGTTTTTTCTGGATCTAACCAGACATTCCCTCCCTCGGATTTGCCAAACTTTTGACCATCCGATTTTTTTAATAGTGGGGCTGTCAAGGCATAGGCTTCTCCTCCTGCCTTTCTGCGAATCAATTCGGTACCGGTAGTGATATTGCCCCATTGGTCCGAACCGCCCATTTGGAGTTTGCAGTTTTTATGCTGAAAAAGATGCAAAAAATCATAACCTTGTACGAGTTGGTAGCTAAACTCTGTAAATGACATACCACCTTCTAACCTATTCTTTACAGAATCTTTGGCCATCATGTAATTGACAGTAATGTGCTTACCGACATCTCTGATGAATTCCAGAAAATCAATCTCTTTGAACCAGTCATAATTATTGACAACTTCAGCGCTATTTTCTCCTTCAAAGGAAAGAAATTTCCTTAGCTGTTTTTCTTGCCCCTCAAGATTCTTTTGAATTTGTTCGACATCCAGCAATTGACGTTCTGCAGACTTCCCTGAGGGATCGCCAACCATTCCTGTGGCACCACCAACTAAAGCAATTGGTTTATGCCCTGCTCTTTGAAGGTGAACCAACAGCATTACAGGAACGAGGTTTCCTATGTGCAAAGAATCAGCTGTTGGATCAAAGCCAATATATCCCGAAACCTGTTCCTTATTCAAAAGTTCCTGAGTACCAGGGATCATATCATGCAATAAGCCTCTCCATTCTAATTCTTTGACCAAGTCCATCTTTTCAATTTTACAATCAAATATAAACCCCATCTTTAATTATAGAAAGACATTCTTTCAAAATTCAATGTTCATTTATATTAACATCATTATTCCAAATCAAATAACTCCCAGAAATAATACTATCATCAATGAGCACTGTACCTTTATCTAGATACATCTGAACATCGTCTTGATCAGGGTTGATATACCACATACTGTTAGTGCTTGTTAATGTGACACGATCAAAGGGCATTAGCCAATGGGCGGCATCCAACTCCCTGTAGTAGTTCATACTTGGAGTATAAAAACTTGACACACCAATTTGTACAGACCAGCCCTCATGCGTTCCAGGAAATTGATTATAAATTTCGGAGATTACTTTTTTATTCTGTGCCTCATGCCTCCAGTCCAAAACATAACTATTGTTATAAGTACATCCAAAATGAAGAAGAAATGTAGCTCCAAGAAGAAATGCGGATCCATTCAACATCGATCTTGAAATTCCTTTAAGAGATTTGAAAGCCAACATGACAATTAAGAACAGAATGGGAAATAAAAACAAGGCGGTCCTCTCTATTAGGAATTTTGTATCGAGCAAAAGATTTTGAACTTCCAGTCCAATGAAAATGAAAACGAATATGACAACTAGAATCAATTCAGGATGTGTTCTTTGCCAAGCAGATTTAATTGTTTTGAAAAGAATAAATACAATCCCAATACAAAGAAGAGTTTGAAAAAGCACTTTGAGATGTTCCATGTAATACATTTCATAAAACAGTTTTCTATATAGTGAGGTCAAGGTATCATGAATAAAACCCGTTTCACCCCCGAAATAGAAGCTTCCATTTTCCCTCATTAACATAACAGGTTTTGCTAAAACCAAGGCCACAAGTCCAAACGCCATGGAGGTTGATAAGAGAAGGCGAATAGAGTCTTTCTTTTGAATCTTATTGAGACAGAATATAGCTTGTATTGCGATTATGGCCAAGAAATAGTTTAACAGGGCTAGATTACACAATACTGAGACAGCTGCTATGTTATTGCTCAAAATCAGATTCCGTATTTTCCAATCTTCAAAGAATTTAAACAAGAAGAATAGGCTCCAAACCATTGCTGCTATTGCCAAAGCATAACCTCTGAATAAGGCAAAAAAGTCCAGCAAATAAGGATTAAAGTTTAAACCTAGGAAAGTTGCAAATAAGAGAAATTTATGTTTAAATAGTTGTTTGCAAAGTTTATACGTACCAAAGATGTAGCATAGGTGCGCTAGCATACTTGGTAATCTCAATGACCAAGGATCGTATCCGAATACATCTCCCATAAGTCTTGAAAGGAGTGCAGAAAGTAAGTGGTGACCGGCATCTAAATTCTTATATCCGTGGAATGTTAATACATCTTCATAGGAATAATTCATGATCCTGAAACAACTGGATGCTTCATCATGGGTGATCGGAACATCAATTGCTTTCCAAAATGAGAGTCCAAGCAATACAACGGCCGTAATTATGTATTTTAGTCTTGTTATTATCGATGGTTTCGTGATTAACGCATTTATTTCACATTTGGTGACAGGAAGTAAGTGGATCTGTTTTCCAAACATTCCTTTAAATTTGTAAGATGAATTTGGTTACAGGAGGATCCGGCTTAGTCGGCTCACATTTATTACTACATCTATTAGAGAAAAAAGAGCAGGTTCGTGCGCTCATACGGTCTGAACAGAACAAAGAGCAAATCAAGAAGATTTTTACGTATTATGGAAAGCTAAACCTCATTGATCAAATAGATTGGGCTTACGGTGAGTTACTGGATGTCAATTCTTTGGATCAAGCTTTTGATGGTGTTGAATATGTGTATCATTCAGCGGCTATTGTGTCTTTTGAAAGAAAAGATCGACATAAAATGTACAAGGTCAATATCGAGGGGACAGCAAATATTGTCAATGCCTGTCTCGATCATAGCATTAAGAAACTATGCCATGTAAGTTCTACAGCATCTTTAGGCATCAGCAACGATGGAGCGCTAGTTGATGAAGACACGGAGTGGAAAGAAACTAAGGAAACATCCCCATATTCAATAAGTAAACACTACTCCGAACGTGAGGTTTGGAGAGGTGCGGAGGAAGGACTTGATGTTGTGATTGTGAACCCTTGTGTAATCATTGGTCCTGGAGAATGGGGGCGCAGTAGTACAAGTTTTTTTCCTACAGTATGGAAAGGCATGAAATACTACACCTCAGGTGGAAATGCCTTTGTAGATGTTAACGATTTGGTCAAAATTATGCATCAACTTACTCATTCTGATGTGAAATCTGAGCGTTATCTGGTTGTTGGAGAAAACATGACTTACAGAAAGTTTTTCAGTTTGGTGGCCGAATCATTAGACAAAAAAGCTCCATACCAAAAGGTCAATGATGGATGGATGGATGTTTTTTGGAGGTTGGATTGGCTGAAATCGACTCTTACAGGATCCAAAAGATTTATCACCAAAGATACCGCGCATAATGCCATTACAGAAAAGTACTTTTCCAATGATAAGATCAAGTCTATAGGATTTGAATTTACGCCAATTGAAGAGAGTGTCAAGGAGACTGCAAAGCATTTTGTGAACGATCAGGGTAAGAATTGAGTACTTAGCCCTTCTTTTTGATTAACTGGTTATCGTAAATCGAACTATACTTCGTTATTTTGCATGAACAACAACTGCCGAAAATGAACCTAAAAACGATTGCCCTAGCCATTTGCTGCTTATTTGTATTTAACAGCTTTGCTAACAAGGACAAATTAATCAAAGTTGAAACTGATCAAGAATCCGGAATCATAACATATGAGTTGAAGGAGGATATAGCAGGACACATCGCCATATTTGATCAATTGGGGCGCTTAATTTTCAAACAGAAAGTTGCCTACGCAAAAGGTGAAATTGACCTATCATTTCTAGAGGAAACAGGTTACTTTGAATTTGTTTTTGAGACCAAGTTAACTACTGAGAAAGAAATCATAGAGCTTATATAGGCTCATCCACTTTTAACTTCTTCTTCTAAGGCACTCAACTTATCAATAACTTGAGTATAAATGCGTTCCATCTTCCTTGGGCTTTTTTGATAATAATCCAAGCTCTTATCAAACTGTTCTTGATCAACATTGTATTTGATAAAAATTCGGGCGTAGTAGGATTTAATTTTTAAGGAATCATAGTCCTCAAATTGGTTTTTTCTGTAAATCGCTTCTATCAGTTGCATATCCGCTATTATATTGACCATCTCCCGTTCTTGAATTAAAGATGTAGGCACGGCATTTTCTACAGGGTCACTTTTTTTACCACATCCTGCAAAATAAAGCAAGAATGATAAAGCAAACATTGAGGTCAATATGTAAAACTTTCTGATCAACTATCTATCAAATTGAAGCGAGTTACCCTTATGATCATCACGAATCATGCCATTTTCATAAATTAACTTGCCATTAACAAATGTGTATTCAACCTTAGAGGTGAACTGGTAATCTTCAAAAGGAGACCAAGCACATTTGTACAGAATATTTTCTTTGGTCACGGTCCATGGAGAATTGAGGTCTACAACCACAAGATCGGCAAAGTAACCTTCTCTAATAAAACCTCGCTTCTTGATTTGAAAACATGTGGCTACATTATGAGCCATCTTCTCTACGATAAGTTCTAAGGACCAAATTCCTTGATGATATAATTCCAAAAACGATACCAAAGCATGCTGGACTAAGGGGCCACCAGAGGGAGCGGAGGTGTATGGATTCGCCTTTTCTTCTAAAGTATGCGGAGCATGATCAGTGGCTAACACATCTATTCTTCCATCTTTAACAGCCTCCCGAATGGCGTTTCTATCGTCAATACCTTTTACTGCAGGATTCCATTTTACATGTGACCCTTTAGTCATATAGGCGCTTTCATCAAAAAACAGATGATGCGCACATGCCTCTGAAGTAATTCTTTTATCTCTTAAAGGAAGATCATTTTGAAATAAATCCAATTCCTCCTTGGTTGAAATATGCAAGATATGAAGGCGTGTACCAAATTTTTTGGCCAATTCCACAGCTTTACTGCTTGAGGCGTAACATGCCTCTCTACTGCGGATTACAGGATGGTTTTGAATGGGTATATCATCGCCATATTTTGCTATATGCTCTTGAAGATTTCCTCGAACAATCGCTTCTTCCTCACAATGCGTAGCAATAAGCATTTTTGATTTTGAAAAGATGTTAGAAAGTGCCTGCTCAGAGTCAACCAACATATTCCCTGTTGAGCTCCCCATAAAGACTTTCAATCCACACACGTTTTTGACATCTGTAGCCAGCACCTCATCGAGATTATCATTGGATGCACCCATGAAAAATGAGTAATTCGCTACAGATACCTCTGATGCACGGTCAAACTTTTCTGCTAGCAATTCTTGTGTGAGCGTTTGCGGTTTGGTATTAGGCATTTCCATGAATGAAGTGATACCTCCAGCGACTGCGGCCCTCGATTCAGATTGAATATCTGCTTTGTGGGTCAATCCTGGTTCTCTAAAATGTACTTGATCATCAATCATCCCGGGCATTACATATTTACCTTTTAGGTCTATGCGATGAACGTTATCATTCAAGTCATTAACATCTCCATGATAGATTTTCTCGATTTTGTCGCCATTGATCAAAATGGCTCCCTTCCATATCTCTCCTTCATTGACGATATGAGCATTCTCCAATAATAACATAAGTGAAGGTTATAATTCTTTACCACGCATAATCAAAACTCCAAAGAAAGCTTCTTTGAATATCTTGGTACTCATCTTTGAGTATCCTAATTCTCTGTCTTTAAAGGTAATAGGAACTTCCTTGATTTTAAAGCCATGCTTCAAAGCGGTATATTTCATTTCTATTTGAAACGCATAACCGACAAATCTGATTTTTGTCAAGTTAATTGTTTGCAGCACTTTTCTTGTGTAACACTTGAATCCTGCAGTAGTATCTCGAATACCAATCCATAGAATTAGGCGCACGTAAACTGAAGCAAAATAAGACATCAGCTTTCGGTTCATAGGCCAATTTTCAACTTTCCCCCCGTTCACATACCTTGATCCCACACTCATATCATATCCTTCATTTGCGCAAGCCTCATATAACCTTACCAAATCATCCGGATTGTGTGAGAAGTCGGCATCCATCTCAAACACATATTCATAGTTATGCTTTAGGGCCCATCTAAACCCATGGATATAAGCCGTACCTAAACCTTGTTTACCTGTGCGTTCCTCAATATGAAGTTTTCCTGGGTATTGCGTCATTAAACCCTTGACAATATCGGCTGTGCCATCGGGAGATCCATCATCAATAATCAAAAGGTGAAAGTCCTTTGGTAAGGAGAATACCTTATGGATCATCTTTTCGATGTTTTCCTTCTCATTGTAGGTTGGTATAATGACTAGGCTGTCCGCAGCGTTCATAGCTTCGCTAAATTAGTTAAAATAGTATTCGCATGATTTAATTTTTGTTAATTAAATACCTCTTACGATCCTTGGTCATTCTTTTATCAAAGTTTCAAATACCAAAAAATTAATATAAACGGAATTAAAAAATTAAAATTGGATAAACATTCAAAATAAACCTTAAAATTCCATAACAAATCATAATTACCAAAAAACGTTTGTTTTTGGCATCAAGCTTGTTCCGATTCAGGAATAAATTTTAAAACCACAAACATGAAAAAAACAATCATTTACATGATTATCGCTAGTACCGGTTTTCAAGTGCTGGCGCAAGAAGAAACTCAAACTAAGATCAAGGAATTGGGTATTACCACTCAGGGACTTAATTTATTTCAAATCAACAATTTCGGTTTGACGTTCCGATTTGGAAATGAAAAAAGTGTTTGGAGATTGAACTCTTTAAATTCAAACTTCTCCAAAAGAAACATCTTTTTAACCGATGCTAATAATATTAATGTCAATTTAAGTTGCAGCATAGGAAAAGAATGGAGAAAG
>JALEGO010000433.1 GCA_022763165.1 Flavobacteriales bacterium | reverse complement strand
CCTGGATGATTTACCAACACTGGCGAAATGAGAAAAGGCTTTTCGAGACACCAGCGGTTAATTACGCTAGGGGAAGTGCAAAGCTATTGGTAACCCCGTTCGAGACTTTTTTCAAAAATAGCCTTGGCGAATTTAATAATGATTGGGGGCAAAGAGTTCCATATTTTACTGTTGTTGGTAATAAACTTTATGCAACCACATCGAATAAGGGAAGTGGCATTAAGGGAAAACAGCTCCTACCAAAGTCTATATTGGAGCAATATGGTCGCGTTATTGAATTGACAGGCAAACATGAAGTTTCAGCTCAAATAGATTGGCAACCAGAAATGACGTTTGATTTTATAGTGAGTTCAGAAGAAATGAAAATTTTGCAGGATAGCAATCTCATCGCTTCTAAAAACTTCGAAAAACCCATCAATTTGGGTGATTTGTATCCTCAAATGCTGCTCGTTGGCAATGGGATTTATGGAGCGTCTAATGTTAAAATCGCCAAGACCTATGAGTCTTTTGAACCTTAGAAATATAAAAAATGGCCTTTAAAGCCGTCCACCCTATTATATTCGAGGGCTGGAAAAGGAATCTTAATTAGGTTTATAGATCGGCAAACCTTCCGTAACCAGGGTTTTTTGACATTCAGCTTGGTCATGTCAATATCAAGGGATAATAAATATTGTCTATAACGCTCGAAATGAGGGAAAGGTTGGCCCTGATAGAAGTCGGGATTGTCAAATTCATAGATCATTCCGTTTGCGCTGTACCCCAGAGCAACATTTAACCATTTCGGGCACTTGTCAATCTTGGTCATTTTCTTGAGGTTTGCTGAAAACCAATAAGTATGTCCGTTGTAATCGTAGAAAAACCTTTCGATATGATTTTCCCCCAAAACTCGGTGATAGTCTGGGTATATGCTTGGAGCATATGAAAATTTCATCAGAACAATTTGATCATCGAATAACGCTTCCTGTGTCATAAACATAGCAGAGCCAAGGGTGTTTGCTCCCATATCCCACCAGGAAAAGCCCCAGTCCTCATATAACCCGTCAAAAATCTCAATTGGCGTTTGAAAGATCAGTCCAATCGGTCCTCCAAAAATAAGTGCTCTTCTTTTATCCAGACCCGCCCAGCGTAAGGCATAATATGCTGCATAGCTCTCTCGGTAAGCGCCATAAGCGTGTCCCGCTTTATCTATTTGTAGATAGCCCTTTGAATCATCATATAAATGAAAAGGCACTCTTTCTTGATCCTTGTACCAGATAAAACTCAAAAAACTCAAGCCTGCACCATAGGTGATTGTTTCAGATGCTATTACAGAAAAAAGTCTCTTTTTGTTAAGGCTGTCTGGATAGTCAACCGAAAAGTTTGTTTGAGCTTCAACATGAAGATTCAAAAACAAAATAAAAATTGCAACTAACCGTATCATATTTCTATCTGTAAGGGTTCCTAAGATCTAAAAAGTAAGTCGGAACACACTTTTATCCTCTAAACGAATATATTGGATCGTGCCTCTGTGCGATCTCATGATTTGCTTGGATATGCTAAGTCCTATTCCCGAGCCTTCTTTTTTGGAGGTATAAAACGGAATAAAGATTTTGTCAATATGCTCATCTGGTACACCTGGGCCATTGTCAATCACTTCTAATATTGGTCTTTCATTCAATGTAGCATAAAACCTCAATACAACTGATGGGGTTTCTACAGTTTTGACTGCTTGTAATGCGTTTAACACTAAGTTGACCATTACTTGTTCAATCAAGTGTTCATCCGCTTCGAGCTCTTGGTATTCCGAACTAATCTCTTGAACAATTTTCACACCAGTGGTCTCTTGCCTAAATAATTCACAAATTCTGAGAAAAAGAAACCGGACTGAAAATGTTTCAAGGTTTGGGGTAGGTATTTTGGTGAGACTTCTATAATCTTCGACAAAGTGTAAAAGCCCTTGACTTCTTTTTTCTATTGTTTCTAAGCTCTTCTTTAAGTCATCATTATCTGTTTGTGGAAGTAAGTCAATACTCGAACCCGCTAGAGTCGCTATAGGTGTTACGGAATTCATAATTTCATGAGTAAGCACTCTTATAAGCTTGTTCCAAGCTTCTTGTTCATTTTCTTCGAGTTGCTGGAAAATGTTTTGAACTGATACGATCATTAAATTTTGCTCTTGAATCCTAAATTGTGTCGCGCGCAAAGAGAGTGATAAAACCTCATCAACAACCTTTATTTTAATCAATTCCTGCTGGCCTGGTTTTATGGTAATTAAGCTATTAAAAAGCTTGGGATAAACATTCTGAAGTTGTTCCAGCCTCATTACATGCTTAAGCCGGAGTGTGTTTTCAATAAACCTATTTACCATGACCACCTCTCTTTTTTCATTAAAAACGAGTAGTCCAATTCCAACATGTTGAACGATGGTTTGCAAGTAATTCTTTTGTTCTTCTGTTTCTTGTCTTAGCTTGTTGAAAGACCCTAAAACCTCATTAAAAGTCTGGTTGAGTTTGTCAAAATTCTTACCTAATCCGTGTTCTCGAAATGATGTTGTGAAGTCAGAATACTTTATTGCTTCTAAGAACTGAATCAACTTCTGGTTACTTCGTTCTTGAAAGTTAATGAGTTCAAAAAACTGCAGCAGAATGAGAATGGACAGAAATGTTGCCGTAATGTAATAGCTTGTTTTCAAAAACAAAAAAGAACATAAGAATCCTACTCCTAAAATGAGTATCAACCTTGTAGTAATTTGAACTCTGAAGTGTTTCATTAAAGATTGTGCTTTTCAATTCTTCTGTAGAGTGCTGCTCTGGTCAAACCGAGATCCTGAGCTGCTTTGGAAATGTTGCCCATATGTTTCTCAAGAGCAGTTTGAATGAGAACTTTTTCAGCATCTTCAAGATTAAGATTCATCAAATCAACGCCTTTATTTGGTTTTGGTTTTAAGCTTTGGACAAAATCTTCGATTTGTAATTGATTCTTTTCCGAAAGAATGACAGCCCTTTCAACGGCATGTTCAAGTTCACGAACATTCCCTGGCCACTCGTATTGTTCTAACCGTCTTAAAGTGTCTTTGGAAACGTATTTGGTCTCTAAATCATATTTTTTACAAAACACCTGTATAAAGTGATCAATCAACGGCCCAATATCTTCTTTGCGTTCCCGTAATGGAGGAACAGTTAGTTCAATGGTGTTGATTCTATACAACAAATCTTGCCTAAATTGCTTTTCGCCAATCATTTCGTGTAAAGGCATGTTCGTTGCACTGATAAGTCTAACATCTATTTCGTATTCCTTTGACGCACCTAAAGGGGTTACTTTCCGGTTTTGTAAAACTGTTAGCAATTTTGCCTGCAATGGAAGGCTTAGGTTTCCTATCTCATCAAGAAAGATTGTTCCTGAATTTGCCTGTTGAAAGCGCCCTATTCTAGCTTCTTTAGCATCAGTGAAGGCTCCTTTGGTATGTCCAAATAGTTCACTTTCGAACAGTGATTCACTCAAGGCTCCAAGGTCAACTTTCACATACTCTGCTTCATTTCTATTCGAAATATTGTGAATTGCCTTTGCAATAAGGTCTTTTCCTACTCCATTTTCTCCCAAAATCAACACATTAGCGTCAGTCTTACTAACCTTATTGACTTGGCTCAACAGTGTTTTCATACAAGGTGCTTCAGCCACCAAATCGGTCTGTTCTATTGTTTCTGATGTGCTTCTTTTTGATTGGTGAAGCTTCAATGATGACTTTATTGTGGTTAATAACTTAGCATTATCCCAAGGCTTCAACATGAAATCAGTTGCTCCTCTTTTAATCGCTCTTACAGCCGTATCTACTCCACCATATGCAGTCATGAGGATAACACAAGCAGTAGGGTCCTTTTCCAAGATTTGATCAAGCCAATGAAAACCCTCAGCCCCATCAGAATTTCCCCTAGAGAAGTTCAGATCCAAAAGCAATATATCAAACTGTTCTTGATGAAGTAAAGCTGGAATTTTTCCAGGATCTTGTGTGCTATCAACACTTCTAAAGTGAGGTTTTAAGGCCAGCTTCAATGCTTCAATGATGTGTTCATCATCATCAATTATTAATGCCTTTTTTGTTTTAAGTTCCAATTCGAAGATTTGTATTGCGAATTTACTGGTTTTCTAAATTTTACCGTGTTCAATTCTGACGTATACTGTTCATTTTCATACAACAGTGTTCATTATCGAACACTTTTCGGGTTTGGTTTTTCAATTATTTTTTTTGTAACATTTTGATAAACAATATTTTATAGACTTTGGCACGATGTTTATCTAGCAAAACCAAAATCTAACTATGAAAAAAATTATCACTGCACTATTCGTATTCATGATTATGGGTGCCTGTGCACAAGAAGTATCCGTTTTCAATGAGAGCCTTCAAGAACAGCAACAGAAAATGATGGCTAAATGGGAGGCCAAACAGTTTGATTCAGTTGTCGATATACTTGAAAGCTGCATAGCTGAATTTAACAACTTAGAGTTATCTGACCGAGAGCAGATGCCATGGTTTCTCAACTCATTTTACTATAACAAAGCCTGTGCTCATTCACTGAATGGAGAGCTTGAAGAAGGTGCTGAAGCGCTTCAAGCTTCAATTGAAAACGGTTGGAAAGACTATTATCACCTTTTGGATGATTCTGATTTGGACAATTTAAGAAAGCATCCTAGGTTCAAAGAAATCATTTCACCGGTAAAGAAAAGAGATTTCAAATCAATCTTAGTTGCTCATGCCAGTTACAGTGATGAGGCTTTTAAAATCCCTTCATTTACCTATCAAAACAAAGAAGAACTAAAAGACTTTCGATTAAAGTACAACTTAGACTCTGTGGCCGGGATTGGAGAACTCAATCAAATCACCAACCTAATGGCTTGGGCTCATAGTATTGTTAAGCATGATGGTGGCTCCACCAACCCTAAGAAGAAAAGCGCGGAAGAGCTGATCAAGGTTTGTCAAAAAGAATCAAGAGGTGTCAATTGTAGAATGATGGCCACTATTTTAAACGAGGCTTATTTGTCGATGGGTTATTATTCCAGGTTGGTTACCTGTATGCCTAAAGGAGAACAATTTGCCGACTGTCATGTCATCAATATGGTATACTCGGACTCTTTACAAAAGTGGTTGTGGATGGACCCAACCTTTAATACTTATCCAATTGATGAAAAAGGAACTCCTTTGAGCATTCAAGAAACGAGAGCTCGACTAATCAACGATCAAGAAACTCATCTTGCCGGCACCTTAGACTGGAATGGGAAAAAATACTCTGGTGGTGAAAAAAGATACCTCCATCGCTACATGACCAAAAACTTATTCAGATTCTCTTGTCCCCTTGTAAGTGAGTCGGCCTATGAAGAAAAGGGCAAAAAGAGAGTTTATATTGACCTATATCCTCTTAATTATAATGAAGCCAACAATGAATTAGGTGAGCTTATAAATCACAAAAATTTTCAAGCCTACTATATCACGAATGATGCACTCTTTTGGGAGGCACCATCAACTTTAAACTAAAAAAAACACAATAAACTTTATAAAATGAAAAACGTAATTCTCTTTTTAACTAAAAAGCAATGCTATTCAAGTTTACTTTATGCACTAATAGCTTTTCCTTTAGGGCTCATATACTTTATCGCGATTTCAGTAATTGGATCTCTTGGCCTGGGCTTACTCCTACTGTGGGTTGGTATTCCGCTGATCAACTTGACTTTCTTATTGGCCAAGTCTTTCATTCACCTAGAGGCGTGGCTTTATAAGAGCTTAGTTGATCGTAATGCGCATATTTCCACATTCAAGTCTCAAGGAAATATTTTCTATTGGTCCACATTTATTCAAAATCTCAAAGGTGGTATGAATTGGCTAAATTTAGTTAGATCAATCTTTAAGCTTCCCCTTGGAATTATCATGTGGACCTTATCACTTGGAACCATAACTGCTAGTTTGGGTCTTGTTTCATCCTTCTTTATTTACTTGTTGAAAGATCAGAATATTATTTCTGGTGCAGTTAAAATTGTTTCTATAAACGGACAAGAATATGTGAACAGTTATCTACTGGCATTTCTCATTTCACTTGTCGGACTTCTTTTGTTTAATATAGCCTGTTACTTCCTCAACTTCGTTTCAAAACAAACAGGAAAGGTTTATACATTTTCACTTGGTAATGGATAAGAAAATAGAAAAGAAGAAGTGGACTGCTAAAAGAGTTGTGATTTTACTACTTCTTTTGACAGTTGTTCCCATAACAGCTTACCAATTGTTCGCAAAATCAACAGTAAGTGTGTTAAAAGTAGACAGAGAAATCTTACGATTTTCTGTTGTTGAACATGGGGATTTTCAGGAGTTCATACCGATAGAAGGAAATGTGATTCCAATTAAAACAATCTATTTGGATGCCATTTTGGGAGGGAAAGTTACTGAGGTGTTTAAAGATGATGGAGACTTTGTAAACATAGGAGATACCATTGCAACACTCCACAACCCAAATATGACCTTAGACTATATGAATAAAGAAACGCAGATGATAGATATCATCAATAACCTTCAAAACACAAAAGCTTCTTTAGAACAGAATCAATTTAATCTGAAGAAAGAGTTGCTAGACTATGAACATCAACTACAATCATTCAAAAAAGAATTTGAAGTAAATGCGATACTTATAGACAAAAAAGCTATTTCAAAAAAAGAGTTTGATGATAGTAAAAGAACCTTTGAATATTGGCGTAATAAAGTCAACCTGACAAGAGCTTCTATTGTTAAGGACTCCATTGCTACAAATCTTCAACTCGCACAATTGCAGCAATCGATAGGTAGAATGGAGCGCAATTTAGACCAAGTAAAAGAGAACTTGAAGAACCTTATGATTTTAGCTCCAATGGAAGGCCAATTGTCTTCTTTAAATATGGATATGGGTGAATTGAAAAATAGTGGTGATCGATTGGGGCAAATTGACATTGTTAGTGATTTCAAAGTATCAGCCAGAGTCGATGAAAGATACATTCAAAGAACTCCGTTAGGGCAGCTCTGCATTCTCGAAGACCAAAATACCCGTTATGAAATGGCTGTAGCTAAGATACATCCAGAAGTAAATGGCGGTATGTTTGAGATTGATTTGGTATTTAAAAATGAAGTTCCAAAGCATGTGAAAAGAGGCCAAAATGTAAGACTTAAACTACTCTATGGTGAACAGACCTCAGCTACATTGTTGAAGAGAGGTAGCTACTTTCATGATACAGGAGGTAGTTGGGTCTTCGTCTTCAATGAACAGGAAAACAAAGCCTACAAAAGAAACATAACCTTAGGCAAACAAAACACAGAATATTTCGAAGTGAT
>JALEGO010000432.1 GCA_022763165.1 Flavobacteriales bacterium | reverse complement strand
CTGATCCAGTTTATTATAAAATTAGATGATCAAGAAGAAATGATCCTTCTTATACTTATTAACAACATTTAAAAAACTAAATCAAAAATAAATTAAGAAAGTTAATTTGACTGCAATTTCATTTTCATAAAATTTAATAATATTTTTAAATTCATAATCACAATTATTCAAATAATAATGATTTTAATAATCTTCTTATTTGATCGTTTGTTATTTTTTTGTTCTTGTCAAAGATGATGAGATTAAGTAAAGCTAAATAGCTGTAAGATAGAGTTATGTTATTATTTACGTTTGATGTGCTCTAAGGAGTGGTTGACATTTCTGTGGCGCCTCGACTGCGAGATTTCCTCGATAAGACGAGAAAAGTATCTTTAAATTGTTAAAGTATAAAATAGCACAATTTAATTGTTGAATTATTGTTTTTATTTATGTTAAAAGGAGCTAATTATTTTGTGGAATTGCATTAAAAGGTAAAAGTGATGTCTTGTATGAATTTTTTGAGTAAAGTACTTCTTTTCAGCTGCCTAACCTCAATGAACTTATTGTTACCCCTCGTAAGTGCTGTTCATGGAGCTCGTAGTGTCATCGATATAGAGCTTGAAAATGATGCTTATATAAGAGTAGGGAGGAAGGGGATTTTTGCTCACGAAATCTCTACTTCTGTTCAGATAGATGAAGAGGGGAAGATGTATCATATCAAAATAGGGAGTATTTCTATAGATATAGATTGTTCTCAACCCTTTGATCACCTTATTCAAGAATTAATAACAAAGCCAGGAATTAAGAGTGCGAACATAGTTACTTTTTCCCCAAATGAAAGGTGTCAAAATAAGATTGATAAATTTAATGAGACTCACTTACCGTTAGAAGAAAAAATCCCGCTTTGCCGTCGCCTTTGTTCTTCTCTTCAAAAATATAAAGAAGAGGGCTCGGATTTAGCTATACAAAATATTCCTTGGTTGCAAAATCTTTTGGGGTATGCCCTAATGATGTTATCAGAAGAATCTAAAGAGAACGAAGACCCTACTAATCTACTAAGGGAAGCCATTCAACGATTTGAAAATAGTATAGAGTTGGGCTATTCATCAATATCAGCTATAAATGATCTTCTTACAGCACAAATTGCGCTAAAGATGAGGTTGGCAACCTCATCAGAAGGGCCGGCTGCCGCAATCCCTCATTTAAGGGAAGCGCTGCAATTAGTTACGCGCTACTCAGAGAACGACTTACTAATAGGGAATAACTTTCTTCCTGATATACAAACTGCTTTGGCACACTCACTAGGCAATTTAGCCTGCGAAATAGCAGAAAAACCAGAAAAAATCGCTCTGCTAAGAGAAGTAGTTAAGTTGCTTGAAGCTAGCGCAGGGGCAGGAAATCAAAGGGCTAAAGAAGATCTCCCTGTTATGCAAAATAGCTTGGGGTTCGAGCTCGTCAGTTTATCGAGTGAACCCGCAGAAAAAATTGTCCTTTTAAAAGAAGCTATCCAGTTGTTCAATAAGAGTACGTACGCGTACGCTAAAGAAAATCTTTCTATTGCTCAATATAAATTAGGGAGTGCATTGGTAACTTTGTCAGAAGAATCAGTAGAAAAAATCACTCTTCTAAGAAAAGCAGTTAAGTGGCTTAAAGCTAGTGCAAATACAAACTATCAAAGGGCTAGAGAAGATCTACCTGTTGTGCAGGATAGTTTGGCTGTTACACTTCTTAACATGTCGGAAGGGGCAGAAGAAGAAATTTCTCTTTTAAGCGAAGTTATTCAGTTGTCCATTGAAAGTGACTCTGTAATCGCTAGAGAAAATTTCCTTAGAGCATGCAGCAGATTGATTGTTTTAATCGCAAACAGTACAAGCACGGCAGCGGCGGCTTAAAATTATATTGTCATTAAGATATAAAAACTAGAGTATAAAGTGAATTAAAAATTTTTAAGTGCTGTTTAATAGAGTAAGTGTACTATGATTTCTTTTATGTGTAATTTTCTAAAGATTTTAAAAAAGACAGTAGCCATTACTCTTTTTATTACATCCTCTGTTTTAGCGATGGCTGATAGCGAGAAAGAGCGCCTCGAACAAGAACTCTCGAATCTGCGAATTATTCTTAGAATGGAAGGTCTCGTTAAAGAAGAGAGAGAATCTTTACAGCGACGAATTCAAAACTTAGAAAGTGAATTACATATAGGAAAACTTCCCACACCAGTCAGCTCACTAGTTCCTTCTCATTATTTTGTTGAAGAAGAATTAGAAAGACTACGCTCTATGCAAGATAGAAGAGTTGAAGATGATGATGCAATTGAACTTTTAGAAGCTGCTCAAAGAGAAGGAATAAAAAAGTATAGATCTTTAGAAAGACTGAGAAGGCTTGTAATAGTTTCTTCTAAAGATCCGCCAAGATGCTTTAGAGAAAAAATATCCTGAGCCCGTAGAGTCTGGGCTCAGGATCACCATCTACAAAACACCATCACCTTATTACTACCAAATACCCTCACACACAGGAGATCTTAGAAGAAGAAAATTAAAGAATATATCCGGAAAAAATACCTAGTTTCATAGTTTGAAGAAATTTCCTGTAAAATAGAGAAAATTACTTTTCGTTAGATATCCACCTAGGGGAAATTCCCTTAGTGTGTTTTTGTGAAAGAGTTCTTAAAATCCTCTAGAGATTAACTAAGTTCTAAGGTAATGTCTTAAAATCATTTGAAAAGAAAAGTATAATCCTCATTTATGAAAAAAAATAAAACCAGTCTTCTTGATGAAATTTATTTTCAACACTTGCAAGCCATAAACGGTATCAAACTAACTCGACGCGAGATTGATATCATTGCTTTTTTTATTTGTGGTAGATCGGCTAAAAAAATTGCTGGCTTTTTTTCTATCTCGCCCAAAACCGTTGAGAATCATGTCCACAATATTATGGTCAAATTGGATTGCAATTCCCGAGAAGGGATTATTGATTTTGTTGAAAAGTCAGACAAGCTTCCCCTTTTAAGAAAATATTACGCGGCTGCTTTAGCGCAAACAATTTTCGAAAAATCTCTTGTTGAGATTTCTAAGTTAACTTCATCTCATAAAGTTTCTTGTGTGCTCCTTAGTGATTCTGAACAAGTGAGTGAGGGATGTTTGGCCCAGTGTTTGGAAAATTCCTTAAAGCGGGGAGGTGTAACGGTTTCAAATGCAGTGGTGGGGTTTTCTCAAAGCGTGCAAGACTTCTGCAAAAACAAATGCGGCATCTATGTTAAAATGACTCTTTCTGAGGATGAGCAAGAAAAAGAGCTGCGATTTTACTTTGTTTCTCAAGGGAAAGAGAGTTTTGTGGAATTTCCTCAGAGAATAGGAGAGGCTTATTCGTTGGATATAGCCGTTCAGAAAAATTATTATCTTTTTATTTTTGATATTTTTGAGCTTCTGTTTCCTCAATTCGATTTGCATCCTATTGTTGAAGAGTTTCTTAAGCAATATGAAGGGGCTGAAGCCCAATTATCTTTAACCGAAAGGGAAGAAGATCCGCAATTAAGGAAAAGAGAGCAGCGCTTGACTCCTTTTCTGATCAGACGTAATTGGTATCTAGGAGGCGGATTTATTATCCTTTTGTGTGTAATCACAGTGCTCTTTAGCTCATTCCTGAATAGAAATAATCACCCCCATGATCAGGAATTAACCTCTTTAAATAAGGTGGCTCGTTCCGATCTAGATGTTCCCACAGATTCTGTTCTTTTAAACCGGCCTGAACTTTTAGGGCAAATTGAAGAGCGTTTTCGAAGGCAGAAGAAGGGAATTCAAACCGTTGCCCTTGTGGGAGTCGGCGGCGCTGGAAAAACAACTCTTGCCCATCAATATGCCTTTGCTCAAAAGGCTCCCGTACTTTGGGAAATTAATGCGGAAACAAAAGAAGACCTTCAGGCTTCATTTGAAAATTTAGCGCAAGCTTTGGCTAAATCTGATGAAGATCAGAAAATTTTGCCTGGTTTGTTCAAGGTGAGGATTCCTCTGGAGCGAGAGATGAAAATACTTCAATTTGTTAAGGAGCGACTTCGTGCTCAAAAGAATTGGTTTTTGATTTTTGATAATGTCCAACAATTTAACGACATTCAGAACCATTTCCCAAAGGATCCAGAAATATGGGGGCAGGGAAGGATTATTTTAACAACGCGTGATCGTAATATTGAAAGCAATGCCTATGTGAGTTCAGCAATCGTTGTTGGAGAGCTAAACCCTGAGCAAAAATTAGCACTCTTTCAAAAAATTATGAACAATGGGGCCTCTCTTATTCCTGCACCTAAGGAACAAGAAGAGACAAAACAATTTTTGGAGGAAATCTCCCCTTTTCCTTTAGATGTATCTGTGGCTGCTTATTATATCAAAGCAACAAATGTGCCCTATAAAAACTATTTAGAAAATATGCTAAAACACAGCATAGATTTTTCACTTGTGCAGGAAAAAATATTACAAGAAGCTGGTGCTTATACTAAGACCCGCTACGGAATCATTATGCTTTCCTTAAAGCAGCTTATTGATACGAATCCCGACTTTCAAGATTTATTGCTCTTTATTAGTCTTCTGGACCCCCATAAAATTCCACGGCAGCTTTTAGTGAAATTTAAAGGGAATATCGTTGTTGATAACTTTATTTATCATTTGAAAAAGTATTCTCTTCTTACGAACGATGCCACCACCTCTTATCCTGGGGAGCATGTATTTTCTATTCATCAAAGTACACGGGCGATTATTCTTGCGTACCTCACTAAAAAAT
>JALEGO010000431.1 GCA_022763165.1 Flavobacteriales bacterium | reverse complement strand
TTCCTCAATTTCAAATTGATACTGCAACCCAAGGGCAGGAAGGTTTTGAAAAAATTAAGAAAAGCTTCGAAGAAAAAAATCCCTATGCCCTCGCCTTTGTGGATATCCGTATGCCCCCAGGATGGGATGGCATTGAAACAATTAAACATATCTGGAAGATTGACCCTAATATTCAAATCGTGATTTGCACGGCTTTTTCTGACTACACTTGGGAAGAAACCGTTGAAGAACTGGGGACAACAGATAATCTTCTTGTTTTAAAGAAACCTTTTGATGTCATTGCTGTGCGTCAGCTTGCGGCGGCTCTGACTAAAAAATGGCGACTTATGCAGGAAGTAAAGGCCTATACTGAATATCTTGAAAAGAACATTGAAGAAAAAACAATGTCATTAAGACACTCTCTTTCCCTTACGCGCTCCACCCTTGAATCTTCAACGGATGGAATAGTTGTCGTCAATCATGAAGGCAATATCATCGACTTTAACAAACGCTTCGTGGAGCTATGGAAAATTCCTCCTTCAGTTCTTAATACCAAAGATTATAACCTTATTGTTGAATATGTTCTTGATCAAATCGAAGACTCAAGAATTTATGTTCAGAAATTAAAAAAAATAAACAAAAATCCAAAAGAAATATACTTGGGGCTCATTAATTTTAAAGATGATCGTGTTTATGAACAATACACTCAGCCTCATACTTTAGAAGGCCAAGTCATTGGCCGTGTGTGGAGTTTTCGTGATATTACAACCCGTGCACTACTTGAGAAAAAGTTGATTCTACAAGCAACTCATGATGCTCTGACAGGACTGCCTAATCGTATTTTACTTTTTGATCGTATTCAACACGCCATAATTGAAGCCAAAAGAAACAGCAAGATCGTTGGAATTCTCTTTTTTGATTTGGATCGATTCAAACTCGTCAATGATAGTTTAAGTCATCATGCTGGTGACAGACTTCTTAAAGCTGTTGCTGAAAGATTAAAAAAGACTCTTCGCGCTGAAGATACAATTGCAAGACAAGGAGGGGATGAATTCGTTGTTGTGGTGAAAAATTTAAAAAGAGAGACTGAGATCGAGAAAATTTCAAAAAAAATATTAAATGCTTTTAAAAAACCGTTCAACATTGCTAATAGAAAAATTACCGTTGGAGTCAGTGCTGGAATAACATTTTATCCCAATGATGGAAAAACAACGGATACATTATTGAGAAATGCGGACCTTGCTATGTATCGATCTAAAGCTTTAGGAGGTAATCAAGCTCAACTTTACTCTCCTACTCTTAACCAAGAAAACCTATTAAGATTAGAAAGAGAAAATGAATTACAGGAAGCCTTAAAAAGGAAGGAGTTTTTTCTCTGTTATCAGCCGCAATTTGATGTTACTAACAATAAAATTATGGCCATTGAAGCTCTCATTCGGTGGCAGCACCCAAGGCATGGTATACTTCTTCCTATTGATTTTATTCCTATTGCAGAAGAGACGGGACTCATCATTCCTATTGGTGAGTGGGTGCTTAGAGAAGCCTGCAGGCAAAATAAAAAATGGCAACAACAGGGACTCCCAAGCTTTCGAATTGGCGTTAACGTTGCAAGTCAGCAGTTAAAACATAGGGACTTTCCAGAACTCATAAAAAATATTATCAGTGAATCCGGGCTTAAGCCAGAAAACCTCGAGGTGGAAGTTACAGAAAATGTAATTATCTCTAACCCCGAGGTCATATCTACAATCAATGAGATTAGTAAACTTGGTGTTAAAATTGCTCTCGATGATTTCGGTACAGGAAATTCAACTTTATCAAGCCTTAACAAAGTTCATGTGGATCGTTTGAAAATCGATCGCTCTTTTATTGAAAGCATTAATATTAGTAATAGTGATGAAGTGATTATTCAGGCAATTATTGATATGTCTCGTAGTTTGAATTATGAGGTTTTGGCTGAAGGTGTTGAAACGCAAAAGCAGCTTGATTTCTTAAAGAAGAATAAATGTGAAATTATTCAAGGATTTTATTTTGGATATCCACTCACCAGTGATGAGTTTGAAAAACTCGCCAGAAAAATTTGTGCGAAATAAGGTTCTTCTTGGTTTTTGTTAAGTTCGTCAACCTTTGAAAAAAATAAGGTTGACGAAAGCAGTCCATGTTCGGTATTTTTCCTTCATAACATAAAAAGGGAGGGAAACATGAACCTCAACATTAGAAAAATGATTGCACTTTTCTCTCTTCTTGCTGTGCTGATTCCAAGTCCCTGCCTCAGCTTTTTGGACGAAGATGAAGAAGTAATTAAATCTTTTGTCCCTGGGATGATCAGGCGTATTGCCGTTGTACCAGGTCAGCAGGTTAAAAGGGGGGATCTTCTTTATATTGTTGAGTTTATGAAAATGTTCGTTTCCATAAATGCTCCAAGGACTGGCTTTATTGGCGCGCTGTATTTTACGGTGGGTCAAAATATTGAAAAAGATATGTCTCTCATCACCATTTTACCTTTTATGCCTGTAGAAAAAGGTGGGGATCCGATGGAGGTGGATGAATTACCTCTTCCTACTGCCCAGGATAATGAGCCTTCCATTAAGGATCTCTCTCAAAACGACTTAGGAGAGGTTGTTTCTTTGCCTGCGTTCGTCATTGGGAGCGAAGCGAAGCAATCAATTCCAGAATCTCAACCGTCTCAACAAGTAATGACGCCCTCCTGGATTGCCGAGGACTCTATGAGTCCTCGCACTGACGAATCTGAAGAAACTGAGATTGCTTCTTTCTCCGCGGTTGTTATGCCAATCCCTGTAGGGC
>JALEGO010000430.1 GCA_022763165.1 Flavobacteriales bacterium | reverse complement strand
TGGCTTTTTTGGAACACAAATTCAAATCGAATAAAGGGAAGACGATCAAGAAAAGATTGCGGATCGATATGATGTCAAAATCGATATCAGATGAAGAACAGCAATTTTTGCGGGATAATGAAATTGTGGACCCGCTGAAAAATGTGTTAGAGTCCGAATTTTTGAGGGTTACTTTTGTTTCTAAGGACTATAGCAGCAGAATTACCCTAGACATGAACCTTGAATACAGAAATGAAATGCAGACATTCCGCTTTCCTAAGCTGAGTGTTCTTGAGATCAAAAGTTCAGACCCAAACTTGGGCAGTAAAATGTTTAAAGGCAATTCCGAAATATTCCAAACTGGATTTTCGAAGTATTGTTTTGGAATGATTTACCTTTACCCTCAATTGAAAAATAACAATTTCAAGCCTTTGTTTTTGAGATTGAAAAAAATGGGTGTCATATGAATGTAATTTTAGCAAAGATTTTTGATATCAAAATCATCGATGCTGAAGATTTTACTGAACTGATATTCAGGTTTGCTTTTAATCTTATCGTTTCGCTAATCATAGTTCGTTCAATTTATTATCCATCGGCTAAGAAAAAAGAATATTTATTTACGTTTTTGGCCTTAGGTACGATTACTTTTTTTCTATGTCATCTGTTATCCAATGTTAAACTTGGTTTAGGTTTTGCTTTGGGGCTTTTTGCAATTTTTGGAATCATCAGGTACAGAACAAACCCAATTCCTATAAAGGAAATGACCTACTTGTTTTTGGTGATTGGAATGTCAGTGATTAACGGTTTGGCAAATAAAAAAGTTAGTTATGTTGAGCTGCTATTCACGAATGTGGCGATGCTTACGCTCATATATTTCCTGAACAAACTTGTTTTATTAAAAGGTGAACGAAAAAAAATCATTACGTACGAAAAAATTGAATTGATCAAACCTGAAAATAATGATAAGTTATTATCTGACTTAAAGGAAAGGACAGGGTTAAATATTCATAGGGTTGAAGTTGGTAGGATTGATTTTTTAAAGGATACTGCCCAGGTGAGGGTGTTTTATTACGATGAAACTACTTCTGAATAAGTGCCACACAATATGCGTGTATACCTTCATTTCGACCTAGATAACCCAGCTTTTCATTCGTTGTAGCTTTAATTGAGATATCTTCAGAATCCAGTTCCAGAATTTCGGCCAAGGTCTCAACCATATTAGGAATATGTGGATTGATTTTTGGTTTTTCAAGGGAGATTGTACAATCGATATTGCCTATTTCAAATCCCTTCTTCTTAACTAGACCCAGCACATCTTTTAGCAATAATTTGCTATCTACGTTTTTATATTCTGGATCTGTGTCTGGAAAATGATAGCCAATATCCCTTAGATTGGCTGCTCCAAGAAGAGCGTCACAAATCGCGTGTATTAAAACATCTGCATCTGAATGGCCGACAGCCCCTTTTTCGTATGGAATAAGGATTCCTCCAAGCCAGAATTCTCCTCCCGAAGCCAATCTATGGATGTCAAAACCAAAGCCTACTCTTATCTTCACTTTAGTTGAAATGAAATCTTAAGAAATTACTCAGTAACCTCGTCCTCTTGTTGTTTTTTGAATGCTTCAAAATCAAACTTTAGGGTGAACCTCAAAGTATTTTGAAGAGGACTTCTTTGTGTATTAGCAGGATCGAAATAGGCAGGTATAAGATATGAAAAGTCTAATCCAAATACATTATATTTAATACCAGCTCCTACAGTAAAGAATTTTCTATTTCCTTTCAACTCATGCTCCCAAAAATAACCAGCTCTAAGTGCAAATTGATTATCGTACCAATACTCTGCTCCTAATGCCCAGGTAAATTCATTCATTTCCTCGCTAAAGACACTTCCTTGTTGAACTTGGGCAGAGCCGTCAGCATTTCGAATAGGGTTTCCATTTTCATCTTTTACAATGATTCCAGGTGCATCATTGAAAGATCCAAACATACCATTTGCAGTCGCTCTATCAGGGTCAGCTCCAGAAAGAATTACGAACTCTCCGTCAACAGTAATTGGCCTTCCAGCCGAATCTGTATCATAAATTGGAGGTGTTGGAACCAATAGTTTATTAAAGTCAGCTGCGAACGTAATCTTATTATAATCATCTAAATAGATGGTGTAGCTTGGGCCTAGTTTTAAATTGATTGGTATAAAATCTCTCTTGGAAGTTTGAGTGTAAGACATTTTGTTTCCTATGTTCGAGACATTAACACCAAAAGCCAATTCAGTTTCTTTGTCACCCAACTCTAAACGGTCATTTCTATAATATGCTGAGACATCAGCAGCAACAGCCCTTCCTGGTTTGGAGTCAGCTCCTTGAACTGTAGTTCCACCAGTCAAATTAGAATTTACAAATCTTAAGGCAATACCTCCCGAAAAGTTTTCAGAAAGCTTTCTTCCATACGCTACATCAATAGCGAATTCATTCGGTCTGAATTGTATTGTTTCTTGTCCAAACTCATTTGTAAACTGAATATCACCTAAGGTAAAGTATCTTAAGGACGCTCCAATCGTTTGAAACTTATCTACTTTATAGTATCCTGATAAATAAGAAAGAGCAATATCTGGAACGAGTCTTCTCAACCAAGGAGTATAGGATACAGATAGACCCATTTGATTTGGCGCAAATCCCAATTTGGCAGGATTCCAATGGATTGAATTTGCATCTGGTGAGGTCGCAACGCCAACATCTCCCATGCCTCCAGCTCTTGTGTCAGGGGCAATTAATAAGAAAGGAACTGCAGTAGTAATTGTATTAATTTGAGCACCGGTGATGTTTTCAACGGTAACTTGTGCAGTTGAATTGTAGCTATATAAAGCGCTACATATCAACAAGGTATATATTATCTTTTTCAATTTTCAGACAGCATTTAATATCTAATAAAATAGAATGGCTAACAAATATACGTTAATCATAAAGATTTATTGTGTGGCTATCCTAAAATAACCAATCTCTCGTATTTTTCTACTTTTTGTCCATTGGGTGCATGGACGTATACTTTATAAATGTAAACACCTTTTCCAATTTTATCACCAAACTCATCTTTACCATTCCAGTCAAATGGTCCGGCTCTGTAGCCATCACTATTAACATCAAGATTCATTGATTTTACAAGTTTTCCAGACACCGTGAAAATCTGAATAGTCACATCCAAATCTTGACCTGGAAAGTTATGTTCAAAGTAGAAAGAGGTGTTTGTTGTAAAAGGGTTTGGATAATTCAACACATGTTCCACTGCAAACTCTTCCGATTTGGCCACAATAAATTCGGTATATGCATCAGAACTATTGTTATGAACGTCCCAGACTTTAAGATTTAGGGTATGCTTACCCTCTTCTAAGTCCTTCAGAGGATAGCGTACAGTACCACTTTGATAAGAATCTAAATCCGATTCGTAAACATCATTTAAGACGATGACATCAGAAGTCTTATTATCAAGGGTTGCAGTGATATCATGTCCGATACCATTGCCCACTGTGTTAATTCCATTTTCATCAAAAATAATAGCGTAAATGTCTGGGTTTTCATCTGTAACACCTCCAAATACGAAATTGTCATCATTCATATAAAGCCTTACCTCCGGCCCTGTCTCATCCAAAACTGCTGTGGAATCAAAGCCACCTACAACAAGAGTATCGTAATATCCATTGGCATCTACTAAATTATCTTCTGCGTAATAGCTGATTTTTCCATATCCGTATTCATAGGATATATCTTTTGGTACAACAAATGAGAACGTAAACTCACCATTTACCACACTAGCTTTTCCTTTAAAAATGATATTCTTCTGGGTTTTAAATGTATATGTGCCATTACCATCATTGTTTAAAGTCTTCACCGTGGAAGGTTTATCATAAACGACAGGATAGATTACCCCATTAAAGTCATGAATTTTGACATTTGCATCATTTGCAACATAACCTGAAATAGTTACTTTACTCAGCGCTTTGACCGTGTCAGGGACTGTTGTTGTGATGACATTATATCTTGGGTAAGCTAGCCGGATAGCAGGATCACCAAGAAGCGTAAAGTTTCTTGTATTGTCTTTTTTAGGGCCATAGAATTTTGTGATTCGCGATAGGTCTCCAAAACGAGGCATTTCTCCATTACTCATAGGAATGTTTAGATTTTGGAAGAATGCTTTTGCAATGTCAAAATTGGGTGAAGAAAAGACCAGTCTGGTAGTAGTTAAAAGCCCTATATTCCCACCAGAAGGGTTTAGAAGCGTAAGTTCTCCAGCGGATATTCTTAATGGATCATCAAACCGGCTAAATTCGCAAGTGGCTGTAATCATTATCGGCATGTTCATCGTATTGTCCCAACTGTTGATGTCGGGAATTTCAAGAATTCTTTCATGAGCCCAACCCAGTTCTCCACCATGGCCGGTGTAACTCATTACTAAGGCTCCCTTGGCCATTCTATTATTGATATCATCTTTGACGCCTGGATATCTTTCCCCTCCTGAAGATGATTGTTGTTGGTAGGCATCTAAGAAAATTTTCTCAATATTATATTCATTGGAAACATTAGCCAAAGTACCTGATAAGGCATTTGCATCTGACATATGGATATTACCATCTTCATCATCGCCAACGAAAGAAACAATGTTTCTCCAAGAGTTCATAGTTTCTCGATCGTAATAGTTTCTGATTTTTTGAATCATATTGGCAGCTTCAACTTTATTCTTCACTGGAAGCCTGCCGATTCCAATATCCACGATGTCATTTATAGATTCTGATTCACTATCATCAAGTAAGCCGAAATAATCGTCTGATACATATGAAGATCCTGATGTAAAGCTCGTTGGTAGGAGAGAATTGGCTGTTTGGTATGTTGGAATAATATTCCCTTGATTCGAAATCCTCCCGCGAATGTCATAGGAGCCATCTCCAAAAAGGCACAGGTATCTCGGCATAACATTTCCTGGTGTTGCAGCTCTATCATACATCATTTTCATAAAGTCCTTGATCGCTGTAATATCCTTTTTCCCTCCAGAAAATTCATTGTACAACTCTGCCAAATCTACCACAACAGCGCTAAGTCCGTCATCATCAATGTGTATCTGGGCCATTTCGTCTGCTTCTGCTCTAAATTCACTTGGTGCAATGATCACGAGTTCAACATTGTTGGTAGCATGTAAATTTTGATTCGAAATACTCTTGATCGAATTGACACTTTTAAAGTTAGACCCATTTGATACAATGAATCTGTGAATAGAATCGGTTGAATAATTGAATTCAAAATTGTTACCATTAGTACTAAATGGGATAGATTTAATGTCTTGAGGAAAAGTGATATCCCAAATTTGGGTCGGCAGTGAAACATTGCTTTCTATGGTGTAAGTGGCATCTCCATTTCCGATAACTTCTGGGTTTTGGAAGATGAGCTGAGCATTTTCTATTTTCAACCTTCTTTTGCCCTTAACCTCAATGTAGTCGAGCCATCCTATGGCAGATGAATTCCCTTTATTGAAAGTTAAAGTCATGTTCACAAGATCTGAAGATGATGTGGGGCTAAAATTTACAAATGCGTTTCTTGCGAATTGTGCTGTGTAATCTGAAGGGACAGAATTGATAGTGACGCTTGACTGTTGTCCATCAACTTCAGCGGTAAAAGAACTGCTCGTGCTAATGGTGCGTCCAGCAACGGCAACCTTAATATCGAGTTCATTATTTTGAAGATTCGGGAAATTAAAAGTGTAACTATATGCAGTTTTAACATCAAATATTTCTCCAAACCATTGTCTTCCTGATTTTAGAAGATTTACTTGATCTATTTCATGAAATTGATAATCGAAAAAGTCCGAGACAGTTTGACTAGAAGTGCCAGGTGTACTAGCCGCTGTGATCCGTTTGCCAGGTCCTAAATCGAAATTTAAGAAATAGAAGTTGCTGTCCGAGTATATGTTAATGGCATGATTAAAATCATTGTTTAAAGTATCGTAATTCCAATAACCAATTCCTTCTCCATAGAATAAAATGTAATCGTCTAAATCAAAGGACAGATCATTTCCAGCATCAACAAGAATCGCATTCTCATATAAATCGTCAAATCGTTGTTCATCGTTTTTGATTGGAAGTACTTTTGGACCATTACCATAAATTCGAATGTTGTCTGGATTAATAAGGCTGATATCAATTCCAATTTCTGATAGCTGGGCTCCAGTGATTTGATGCAAACCACTTTCAGTAACAGCAATTTTATACCAATCTCCTGAAGACAAAATACTCGTAGCTGCAAAAGCGCGGTCCCCATCTTTTGGTGCACCAACTTCTTCGAACTGAATTTCAAGATCACATGAAATAAGTTTACCAGCATTGCTTAATGGGATAAACTCAACTTCAATGAAACTTCTTTTTCTATGCTGAACAACAAAGTGTTTGATTTCAATTGTAGATGCTAAACCTGTTGCCAAAGAGAGTTCTTGTGCACTAAGGTTCTCATATGTCGCATTTTTAATGTTGAGAGTGAAATTAGAAATATTTTGACTTGAGACAGGAATTCTTGTCCTATAAAAAGGATGAAATTCATCGCCTTTTGGTCGAATTTCGGCTCCATCAAAATATAGATAAGATATTTTTTTGTTTTCGGTAGGGTAAGCGTTTTGAATCTGCCAGTCTAATTTCAAACTCTTTTGAAGAGTTTTGGCATTCAGGATATTGCAAAAAACAAGAATACCGACAACTATAACGATACGATTCATCATTTTATTTAAAGGCTTCAATTTTGTGTCAGATTTATTTTAACTATATTTGAGAATCTCACAACGAAGATTCTTAATTAATTTTAAAGTTAACGAAATTTAATTAAGCCTATTGTGCGATTGCAATACTAAATGAACTCAAATGCAATAAATTTTACTTTGCGCGTTCATAGATAATATTGTATTATTGTGATTTGATTAAAGATCCTTATGGTGAAGAATTTGAAGAGGAGAGTTTCTTTCGCGTGTTTGGTAGCCCTTGTAATCGTTGGTAGTGTAAGCGATTTAAAGGCCCAAGATCCGCAGTTTACTCAGTTCTATGCTAATCCTCTTTATTTGAACCCTGCTTTCGCAGGTACAGCCAGATGTCCGAGGGTTATCATGAATTATAGAAATCAGTGGCCTGGATTAACCGGAACTTTCGTGACGTATAGTGCATCATATGATCAACATTTTGATGCGATAGCAGGAGGTCTTGGTATTATGGCTTTTCACGATCGAGCAGGGGAGGGTACACTGAATACTACTAATGTAAGTGCTATTTATTCTTATGATAGGCCTATTAATAGGCATTTTTCTGTTAGAGTTGGATTTCAAGCAACGTTTTTTCAAAAATTCCTGGATTGGGATAAGTTGACTTTTGGAGATATGATCGATGCTCGTTATGGATTCATTTATGAAACACAAGAGCAAAGAGGAGCAAATAGTAAAGCAGGAGTAGATTTTTCCGCAGGTATTTTGGGTTTTTCGAAAAAGTTCTTTGCTGGATTGGCTGTACATCATTTAACTCAGCCTGATGAAGGTTTGATTAGTGGTCCAGGTAGTAAGCTTCCTGTTAAGTTCACAGGTCATGCTGGAGCGCTTATTCCTCTTGATAGAAATGCAAAGGAATCTTCAATTTCGCCAAATATCTTGTTCAAGCAACAGCAAAATTTTACCCAAATCAATATGGGTATCTATGTAACAAAGGGACCAGTTGTTGGCGGTTTATGGTTTAGAAAAGATGATGCCTTTATTTTATTAGTCGGCTTGCATGCTGATATGTTTAAAATTGGCTATAGTTATGACGTTACTGTTTCCAAGCTTGGCCTCTCAGAACCTAAGGGTTCACATGAAATTTCTTTAGCCATTCAGTTTGATTGTAGACCTAGAAGAAGACGCTTCAGGACAATAAGTTGTCCATCTTTCTAGTTATATAATGATGATGGATCATATATATTTCGTAACTTTAACGTTTAAATCGCGTAGAAAAGCTCCAAAAAACTAAAATCGCATGTTGAGAAAGTATTCTTTTTTTCTGCTGTTTTTCGCTGCTCTTATAATTGGTTCTTCTTGTAATAAGGAGAGATCGTCAACCACAGGTTGGGCATACAATGACCCTAGAAACGGTGGTTTTGAAAAGGCTCCTTACGAGAATCAGGAAACCGGACCAAATCTTGTTTTTATTGAAGGTGGTACTTTTACCATGGGTCGAATAGAACAGGATGTTATGTACGATTGGGATAATATTCCACGAAGGGCAACTGTTTCATCATTCTATATGGACGAGACTGAAATTAGCAACTTTCAATGGTGTGAATATTTATATTGGCTTTCGAGAGTCTTTTCTGTTGATTACCCGGAAGTTTATAAAAAAGCTCTTCCAGATACATTAGTTTGGAGAGATAAATTGGCATACAATGATCCATATGTTGAGTATTATTTGAGACACCCAGCATATAGAGATTATCCAGTAGTCGGTATTAATTGGCTTCAAGCAGTTGATTTTTGTGCCTGGAGAACCGATAGAGTAAATGAGTTTATTCTGATCAGAGAAGGTATTTTAGAGCATTATGTAAATCAGGTAAATGAGGATAACTTCAATACTGATGCCTATCTCTTTGGACAGTATGAAAGTGGAAAGAGAATCGAAGGTATTCCTGATTTTCACCCT
>JALEGO010000429.1 GCA_022763165.1 Flavobacteriales bacterium | reverse complement strand
TTTCCAAAATGAAAAAAACTATTCTAATGGCTTGAAAGCTGTTTTAGAATTGTATAAAAAAGATAAAGATCCTGCTGTCATTCATAAAATGCTCGAAAGCATCCAGGAAATGGACTTTACAAATTATCAAATTGAGAGCCTTACAAAGATGCTGGCCAAAACTGAGTTAAGTTTATCGGAGATTACAAAAAACATTGAAAACGAAACCACCAGAACCAGAGTATCCAAGACCTATCTCGCTAACCAACTTTCCGTGAATGACATTGTAAAAGACTTGAAAGAATTTGGGCTCTCACAAGGATTAAGCCAAGACCAAATTAAAAATATTGATACAGAAGACACGTACGGCAGCAGCCTAGCTTACAGCGTATTGGAAGCATCAGATGTCTTTTTATGGTTTGACGCTGAAACGGGATTTATCCCCTGTGAATATGACGCCCTGATTAAAGATTTTGAAAGCATTAGTCAAGGTAAACTCAAATTAAATGTTTGGATGGATGCGCAGATGTCTAGTGACGACTATACAACGTACAAGATTTATGTTGCTGCAAATGATAAGATTTATATCATGGAACCTGAAGATATTGGTGATTGGTATGATGTGGAAATGGTTTTTGGGTTAATGAATAAAATCGCAGCGGAAGCTGGTATATCAGAAGAATACGTCTTTATAGACACTGGTGATCAAACAGTTATGGCAATGTTTGGAAATAAGTCTAAAGTTGAAGCATTTGCAAACAAATATCAGCTTTAAGTTAACAATTGAATAGCCACTATCAAGCCCATCAATAAAACAAATGTCAACTCAACAAAGAACTTGCGTTTACCGGAGATCGTAATGTATGAAGTGATAAGGGTGGCTGAAAAGACCAATGGAATCAAAAGTAATTTAGGAGACTTAAATACCAACGAAACTTGAATTAAGCCAACAAGCGACAAACTCAGAATGGTTAAAAGCCCCTTCTTGATTGTTGAAGTATTCTGCAAATACCATCTCATAAAATAAAATCCCCCTATGAGATTAATCAATAAAATTAAACATGAAATAATCAAGTAGAGGTAGCTCGATGACTTAAAGTGGATCAATGCTGTGTTCAATCTTGGCAACATAAAAAAGTTCTGTAAATAGGGCTCCTCACTCCACATATAATGCGCAAAAACCAAATAGAGGAAAGGAATACCAAAGCCTATTAAACTAATAACAATATTCCGAGCATTCAAAGTGTCAAAGATCCTTTGAGTAATAATAATCCATATAAAGTAGAGAATATAAGGGAAGTATAATAGAGCACTTATACTTATCCAAATACTTGAAGAAAACAAAACTACATGACCCCTTTTAGCATCTTTGATTTCAATCAAACGGTTAAGTCCTACGAGTAAAAAAGTATTTGCAAACAAAACCGCATTCGCATTTGGAATATAGAGTAACAAACTACAGAATATGACGTAAACAAGAGCCGGAATATGAGTTCTGTGATGTATATAACCGTTTTTTTCCAACACAATATTGAACATTGTAGCTTGGAAGAGAATCGTGGTTATCCAAAATAATTGATAAAAGAACTCGAATTTATGAAGCACCCCATGAAAAGCCAGGAAAAGTGGAGATTGTGGTTCTTGAATAGTAAGATTATAATTAAAATGTATCGGGAAGATCAAGATAGCAATTGAAAAAACCGCTAGATAAACAAAGGCCGAGGGTTGATTCGAACGAAATAATCGAATGATCATATGATCTTGATGATTTTAATATAAATTTGTTTCACTGAAAATTAGGATAAATTACAAGAAATGGCAATAAATGAATTGGTTTACGCAGTTGGGGATCTAATGTATATGACATTTGAATTGTTAGAGGCTGGTGGCAATATGCCAAATGTCTTATTCATTGTTATCGGATCTATCTTGATTGCAGCTTGGATCCTTCAGATGCTTAAGCATCAAAAAGAAGGGGCATAGTACCTTAATCATTTTACTTACCCTTACCTATCTTGCGGACTTTCGTATAATACAAGTCCAATGGCTTCGTTTTAATATAAGATCAACACGAAATTGTAGATTAAGTTCTGGTGATTGCATTTTTACGAATCTTTAAAAATGTAACTTTTGCCGGGCTTTCTGTGTTTTACCTACACGAAAGCAACAAATTCTATGAGTTTTAATTTGAAGACATATCTCACAATTTCATTTTTCTGTCTATCATTTTTATTGCATGCCCAAGACCCACAATTTACCCAGTTCTATGCGAACCCTTTATATTTAAATCCAGCCTTTGCTGGGACAGCAAAATGTCCAAGGTTGATTATGAATTATAGGAATCAATGGCCTGGCATCTCAGGAAACTTTGTGACATACAATGCATCATATGACCAACATTTGGATGCTATCAATGGAGGTTTTGGCCTTTTGGCCTTTCATGACAATGGTGCCAATGGAACGCTTACAACAAATTATATTGGAGCAATTTATTCTTACGCAACTGATATCACCCATATATGGTCTTTTAGAGCTGCTATCCAGGCCTCTTTCTTTCAAAGAGTTCTTGATTGGAATAAACTAACATTCGGTGATATGATTCACCCTGTCTATGGATTCATCTACCCCACAGGTGAGGTTCAACCCACTCTGGTCAAATCAAATGTTGACTTTTCAAGTGGATTATTGTTGTATTCAAACAGATTGTATTTTGGACTTGCGGCTCATCATGTCAACAGACCAGAAGAAGGATTCATATCAGATGCAAGAATCCCTGTCAAGTTTACAGCCCATGCAGGCGCGAAAATTGCAATTCAAAGAAACCTAAAAGATGCTGCAATCTCACCGAACATTCTGTTCAAGTATCAAGGTAATTTTCATCAACTTTTATTTGGGTTCTATGCCTCCAAAGGTCCAATAGTAGGTGGCGTTTGGTTTAGAAAAGATGATGCGTTCATTGCTACTTTAGGCTTAGAGTATGAAATGGTTAAAATAGGATATAGCTATGACATAACATACTCCTCTCTAGGTTTGGCACCTGCTGGTGGTTCGCATGAAATTTCATTTGCTTATACCTTTCCTTGCCCCCCAACCAAAAGAAAGTTCAGATACATAAGTTGTCCATCTTTTTAGGTTAAGCAAAACTCTGATTTTACATGCAAAAGCAGCTGCAAAGTCGGTTTACCTGAGTTCTATTTCTATGGAGTCAGTTCCAATACCTTTTCTTCAATCCATGTTCTATCCGCCAATTCATTTGTCTCTTCTATCTGTCCTTGAAATTTCTTTGAAATTTTTTTACCCTTTTCTTTTAGTTTAAACAACCGAACAGACCATTTGATAAAGTTCATATGGATTTTCTTTTGATAATCTGATATGGATTTCGTCCGGCTCAAGAACATCTTGAAAGAATTGCAATTAGCTTCAAATAGCTGAAAATCATCCATTTCATAGTAGATCTTGAGAATAATGGATCGGCCTCCTAATTCGTAATACATGTCTGCATATTGAACATGCAATAAAAGGTTGAGCGCTTTTCGATAATCTTGATTATAAAAGGCTATCCTGGCCAAATTAAAAGCAGAAGCACTTTCTCTGAATTCGTGTTTGATATAAGGAAGATATTGTTCATTGAATTGAACTAACCAATCAAATTCCTTCAATAAGGTGGCTACAGTGGCAATATTCTTAAAATCGTATAAGTGCAAATAGGAGCCCTCTATGATAATGCCATATTCCAGCAGATCTTTATATAAGCTGAACAGTTCTTTCAAGTAATGGGATTTACCCAAATTGGACATCCTTATGCAATAATTAATCAAAAACACATTCATATCCCTTAAGTCCCTTGGTGAGATCTCAGATAAGTTGTCATAGATCATTTTTCTGATCGTTCTATAATCCTCCTCGTTTTGATCCTTGACCAGGCTCACCAAATTGGAATAAATATGAACTGAGATATGACCCGTATTATCTTTCTTTTTTGCATAAGATAGGACATCATTTATGGCACCAAGGTCAAACTTCTGGGCCAAAATGTTTTCTCTAGTTATCAATTCACAAGAATATTTTAGTCTCAGATATAAAAAGTGGTCATCAATATAATCGGTTAGGTTTTGAAGATTGGTTATTGACTCTGGTTTTTGTAACCTTGAGTAATAATCAAAAGCGAATTCTTCGAGTTGGATTTTAGCGAAGAACCGTATAGATGCGTTATCTGAGGTTTTATCAAATACCTTCTTTAATTGCTTTATCTTCTCACCCACAATAGCAGGGTTTGAGTATCTTTCAAGTTCAAGTAATATAAGCTGCTCTTTAGTAATGTTTTGCTTGTCCAATGATACATGAGCAAGAAAATCTTCAATTGATTTGTAAAACCTACTCATTGCTAGATGCCAAGTTTTTATATCGAAGGGTTTATCAAACAGCCTAGCATAAACCTCCTCTTGCGAGGGTAACTTTCTATAATGAGGGTGATATTTCTTCAGAACATGAAAAAGCTTAACGGAAGAGCTGTGTTTATGAAAGAACGGAGATTCGAAAAAGCACTCTAGTTTTTTAAGATCTTTATTAGAAAGCTTACTGAGTATGAAGATACTTTTGGTCTTTTTCAATGTATATTATGAATTATAATTAACTATAAATCATATATATAATAAAAATATATGATTGTATATTTAGTAAAAATAGTGATTTTTTGCCTAAGATATCGTTCACATATTTGTAACGTGAAAAAACCATTAAACCATAAAAGACAACAAATGAAAAATTTACTCATAACAATCATTGTCCTTCTTTCACTTTCTGGATGGGGGCAGACTTGGACTTCAATTCATAACTTCCAAGCTGGAGCAAGCTGGAATCATACATATAATGACGCAATTGAATCTATTGATGGCACTCACTTGGCAATAGCGACTCCTTTATATACGGGCAATAACCTTATTATATTGGCTAAAATCGATACAAATGGGGATACGCTTTGGCATAAGAAGTTTAACACTACTGGACAAAGTGCTTTTGGGATTCATGTACTAGAGGATACTTCGGATAAGAGTATTCTAATAGTTGGGGAAGACGACTTCAACAATAATGATGATATGTTATTAATCAAGACGGATTCTCTGGGCCAAGAAATTTGGAGATATTCTTCTCAAACAGCCAGTATTGCAGAGAGCTTGACCGATTTATGTATTGCCAACGATGGCAACTATGTAGGTTGCGGAAGCA
>JALEGO010000428.1 GCA_022763165.1 Flavobacteriales bacterium | reverse complement strand
GCCCTGGGATTGTGATTTTGACAGTATGATTGTTCCTTCTGACATGACAGAATGTCTGCATAGTTTAATGGCATAGTTGTTGGTCGAGTCAACTTGATTAAGTGTTATTAAATTTTGTCCGATGAATTGTGTGTTGGTAGGATGTAAAGACATGAGGGAAAATTAACTATTTTTGCGCTTTTAAAATAGTTTGAGAGCTTATAGCGTATGATAAATGAATCCAGAGAGTTGGTCGACCAAATTGTTTTTGGAATGGAAGAAAAGAAAGCCAAAAACATTGTTTGCATTGATTTGAGAGAAATTGAAAACTCGATCTGCGATTATTTTGTTGTTTGTCATGGAGACTCCACGACTCAAGTAGAGGCAATTGCAAATTCAGTTTTAGATGAGGTCCGGAAAAAACTTGGAGATAAGCCTTGGCATAAAGAAGGATATCAAAACTCTGAATGGATCTTGTTGGATTATGTCAATGTAGTTGGGCATGTTTTTCTTAAGGACAAAAGGTTGTTCTACAATTTGGAAGATCTTTGGGCAGATGCTCCAGTAGAGGCAATTGGTTTGCAGGAACAGATAGATTAAAAAAGAAAGGTCAATGAGCGATAATAAATCAAATGAAAATAGTGGGGACAAGAATCAGTTTGATCGGATGAAGGATCGATTGTCTCGGAAAGGGGCCCCTAACAATAAGAGACCTTTCAACTTTTATTGGATCTATGGAATCATAATAGCTGTGATAATATTTCTTCAGCTTTTTAGTTGGGGCAGCAGTGCAAAGGATATTCCAGAAGGTGAATTTAAAGAAATGGTCCTTTCTGGTGATGTCAAGAAAGTTGTAATTGTAAAAGCGGATGAGGTTCTTGAGGTTTATATCAAACCTGAAAAATTGTCAGAAGAACGCCATAAAAGTGTAAGAGAAACGCCTTTTGGGAAATCTCAAAATAAAGGCCCACATTATTCAATAGTAATCGATGATTTACAATCATTTCGAGAAAGATTTGATAAGCTGCAAGATAATTTGGCTGAGGACGATAAGGTGTTGCTAACAGTTGATCCAAGAAAGGATTGGAGTTCAGAGCTGGGTTGGTTGTTGCCAATTGGAATTATGATTGTCATTTGGCTTTTTATAATGCGAAGAATGAGCGGAGGTGGAGCTGGAGGCCAAATCTTTAATATAGGAAAGTCTAGAGCTGTATTGTTTGATAAAGATACAAGCGTAAAGGTAACGTTTGATGACGTAGCAGGACTGGAAGGAGCGAAAGAAGAGGTCAGAGAAATAGTTGATTTTCTTAAGTATCCAAAAAAATATACTGAATTAGGTGCTAAAATTCCCAAAGGAGCTTTATTGGTAGGTCCTCCAGGAACAGGTAAGACTTTATTAGCTAAGGCTGTGGCTGGAGAGGCTCAAGTTCCATTCTTCTCTCTAAGTGGTTCAGACTTTGTTGAAATGTTTGTTGGAGTAGGGGCTTCAAGGGTTCGAGATTTGTTTAAACAGGCAAAAGAAAAGGCTCCTGCTATCATATTTATTGATGAGATTGATGCTATTGGTCGTGCTAGAGGTAAAAGTCCAGCAGCCGGTGCAAATGATGAGAGAGAAAACACTTTGAATCAATTGCTTACTGAAATGGATGGATTCGGTACTAACAGCGGAGTCATCATTCTTGCAGCTACGAATAGGGCTGATATTTTGGATCGAGCTTTGTTGAGAGCTGGACGTTTTGACAGGCAAATTTATGTGGACATGCCTGATTTAGTTGAGCGAAGAGAAATCTTTGAGGTACACCTTAAGCCTCTAAAACTAGATGGCTCTGTCGATGTAGAGTTTTTAGCCAAGCAAACACCTGGTTTTAGCGGAGCGGATATCGCAAATATTTGTAATGAAGCTGCCCTCATCGCGGCAAGGAAAAAGAAAAATATTGTAGAAAAACAGGACTTTCTGGATGCCGTTGATAGAATAATAGGAGGACTAGAAAAGAAGAATAAAATTATTACACAAGAAGAAAAACAGGTGATTGCGTATCATGAGGCTGGCCATGCTACTGTGAGTTGGCTTTTGGAACACGCTTCTCCTTTAGTGAAAGTGACAATTGTGCCGCGAGGAAGATCGTTGGGTGCCGCTTGGTATTTACCCGAAGAAAGACAAATTACAACCATGGATCAAATGATGGATGAAATTTGCGCAGCATTAGGGGGAAGAGCAGCAGAGGAAATTGTTTTCGGAAAAGTTTCTACAGGGGCCCTAAGTGATTTGGAGAAAATCACAAAACAGGCCTATGCTATGGTTACCGTATACGGATTGAATGATAAAGTGGGCAATATTAGCTTCTATGACTCTTCTGGACAGTCTGAATATTCATTTCAGAAACCTTACAGCGAAAAGACCGCTCAAACCATCGATGAAGAAGTAAAAAGCTTGATTGATGGTGCGTACGCACGTACTAAAGACTTGCTTCAAAAGAATAAGGATAAGTTAGCACAGCTGGCAGAGCAACTACTTGATAAAGAAGTTATTTTCAAGGAGGATGTCGAAAAGATTTTCGGGGTTCGGCCGTTCAAGAAAAGTGAACCAGCTGAGAAAAAGAAAGCTATTAGCGAGTCTCCTGAAAGTTCTAATGGTGCAGATAGCAAGGAGGCGGACACTAAAGATGAAGGATCAAATCCTGAAAGTTTAGAACTAGTTTCTTAATATTGTCTGATTAAATCGGGTTTTTGAAAGATCTATCTAAAAGAGTAGTTACTGGGGTTATTGGTGTTATTGTATTGATAGGTAGTATCCTATGGAGTCAATATTCTTTTGGGATATTCTTTTTGATCATCACAATGGCTGGTCTATGGGAGTTTTACAACTTAATTGAAAATAAGCATGTTAAGCCTCAAAAGTATCTTGGAACTGCGCTAGGAGGTCTTGTTTTTGTAGCTAATTTTATTTTTGCTCAAAGAGTGGCATGTGGTGAAAAAACTCCTCTAACACTCTTATTAGTTGTTGTGCCTCTAGCATTTTTATTTTTTCTTTTTGAATTATTCAAAAAACATCCAAATCCATTTACAAATATTTCCTTTTCGCTGTCCGGTATTATATACATAGCATTTCCGTTTGGTATTTTGAATTATGTTGTGATGTATCCGGGGTTGATGGCCAGTGAATACTATCATCCTGAAATGCTGATAAGCTACTTCTTAATTCTTTGGGCGAGTGACACCGGAGCTTATTTTGCCGGAAATTTTTTCGGTAAGACAAAACTATTTGAACGTATTTCTCCCAATAAAACATGGGAAGGTTTTGCTGGTGGGATAGCTTTAAGTGTTATTATCTCTATAGTTGTATCTCGATTTATCGATCACATTGATGTAATCGATTGGATGGTTATTGGATTTATGATCTCTGTTTTTGGTACGCTAGGTGATTTGGTAGAATCATACTTTAAGCGCGGTTTGGGTATTAAAGATTCAGGCAATATACTTCCAGGACATGGCGGCATTCTTGATCGCTTTGATAGCCTGTTGTTGAGCGTGCCATTCGTCTTTGTCTACTTCAGACTGTTCATTTACGATTAGAGGATGTTCCTAATCTCTTCAAGGTTTTTTAATTGATAGGTGGCGTGCTTGAACTTTTTTGAATTACTGTAAAAGGCTTGGTCCATACCTATTTGTTTTGCCCCTTCAATATCGTCCACAATGCTGTCACCAATCATTAAACTTTCATCAACTTTTGCTTTCGCTTCATTCAATGCTTTTTGAAAGGCTTGGTTACTCGGTTTGCTATATTTTAGTGTATCTGAGCAAAAAATATTTGAGAAGAAATGATGTAAGTCACAGTTTTTAAGTTTAAAATGCTGAAGATCGCTAAAGCCATTCGTAAGAATATGAAGCTTTAAATTTTGAGAGCTGAGATACTCAAGGATTTCTTTGGCACCGTTCACCAAATGCTTCTTTTTTGGGCATTCTTCCAAATAATAGTCAGAAATGCTTTTTGCCAAATGTTCGTCTTCAACATCTAATTTTTTCAGGGCGATATGGAAGCGCTTGTTTCTAAGAGTCTTGACATTGATACTCCCATTTTTGTAATCATCCCAAAGTTTTGTGTTTACATTTCTATAGATTTGGATGAAGTCATTTTCTGCAGTTCTCCCTTGCAGGAATTTAGAGTAAATCTCCTTGAGTGTAATTTCTGAGTTCTTTTGGAAATCCCACAATGTACCGTCAAGATCAAAGAAAATATGTTGATAGCGGTTCAACTTAGATATTCTTTGAGACTCTTTACTATTGGCTCGGAAGCTATGGTCAATAGCATTGACCACAGTAAAAGTGAAAGAAAAAGATAAGGAATTGTCATTCTATTTTTTCTGAAATACTTTGAGGCTATTACAGATCCAATCGGAATTGAAATGATGCAAGGAGTAAGAAAGGCTATTCCTACGACACCAAGTTTTCTTTTGATCGTGATGATTCTTCTTTTTCCTTTTGAACTAAATTTTTTCTTTTTGTTTCTCTTAAAAAGCTGCACAAAAAACTTGATGATCACATCTGTAAACCAACCACCCAAATAATAGAAAAAGAGAATGCCCATCCATCCTCCAATTGTAGTGATGATTATTGTCTCAGCTTTGTCATAACCCGCGCCTAGGGCCATTGATGGCGAGAACATAAACTTTGTTGCCGCTGTTATTAATATTGGGACTATTATCCCGCTGAGTAGTTTAAATAACATATTTGGTTAAACCTTAGTTCCATAAGCAAGATCTCCAGCATCTCCAAGTCCAGGAATAATATAACTTTTATCATTCAAGCTTGGATCCACCGCTGCAATCCATATGTGTGTTCCTTCTGGAAACATTTTTTCTATATAGTTCATGCCTTCTTCACTCCCAATAGCACAAACAAGATGCACTTCTTTAGGAGTGCCCATTTTTAACATAGCCTCATAGGCTAGGTGCATAGATGAACCTGTTGCCAACATTGGGTCAGATATGATGAGTATTCGATCATCAATTCTGGGACTTGAAAGATACTCAATGCGAATCTCAAACTCGGTATCACTAGTATGTTTTCTATAGGCAGATATAAAAGCACTATCGGCTCTATCGAAATAATTAAGTAGTCCGTTATGCATCACAAGTCCTGCCCTTAGAATAGTAGCTAATACTGGCTCCTCAGCAATTTTTTGAATTTCACAGTTACCCAAAGGTGTCGTGCAATTCTCAGGGGTATATGCTAATTCTTTACTTAACTCGTATGCCAAGATTTCACCAATACGTTCAAAATTTTTGCGAAATCGAATGGGGTCATTTTGAATTTCTTTACTTCGGATTTCGAATAAGAAATTATTTAGAATAGAATTATTTTGATTTAAAATATGTCTATGAACTTTCATTTTATGATCCACTTTAGCGGTATTGGCAGTTTGTTCCATTTAATTTGTAAATATATGGAATCTTTAGCTCCAAAGCCTTTGTAAAATCGGCTTAAATTGTCATTGTCTGAACCCTCAAAATCTAAAGTGTTTGATTTGTCACAATTTGATCGAATAAAATAATCAATAAGAGCATGCATCGCACCGCATTTTTTGCCTTTTTCATTTGAGGCTGTCAACATGAGTATATAAAAGTCTTCAATCTTAATTGTTACGAGCCCAGCAACCAATTCGTTATCAATAACCGCCTTGTACGCTTGGATCGCATTTTTTTTATTAAAGGCTGATGCAAGGCGGAGAAATTCAGAATAAAACTTGGCAGGAGTGTTTATCGAAGCTCCTTTGTTTTTCTCAAATAAATCAGCAATTATGGGATATTGTTGATCAATATTGAATGTGCCACCACTTTTTTGGAATTTTTTAATGTTTCTTAAATGATTCTTAGAATATTGAGATTGTAAGGTCTCATAATCACTACTGAGATCCAGTATATTATTTCTTCTTTCACTTTTAACAAGATCTGAATTGAGATCTACATTCCAATTGATATCTGCATATGAGTAGTTTTGGATTAGCCATAAGCCTATTGATTCCAATTGATCCTTTAAGATCTGAGTCCTAGAATAAATGCCTAGTTGCTGGCAAAAGAGAGGTTGACGCAGATATTTAAAGCCCAATTTTTCTTTTGAAATAATCGGTACGATTGCTGCATAGTCATTTAGAACTAGGCCTTGCCAATCAGAAAATGCTGTGTCCAAATAAAAAGTATATCCATACGGATTTTTGTGTAAAGAGGATCTAATGGTGGCATCCCACTTGTCGCGATTAATGTCGTTGTTTTTGATTAGTTTAAGCATCAGATTTAATGAATTCCAAAAACAATTGTTGCCAGTCGATGTTTCGTTGTGTGTTGGAGTAATGGTAGAAGTGATTGTGCCATGCAGTGCTGAGTGTTCCGTTAACCTTTCTGACTTTTCTTTTTATGCTTAACATTTCTTCAAGTATCTCATCCTGCTTTTTATTGCTATAATAAATTGCAGCGGCATCCATAGTACAAAATGGATGAATTCTAAGGTTCGTCTGCCGGTTCTGATGCAAATTAAAAAATGGAAAAGAGGAGCATGTTCCTGCTCTAAACCCAAAAGTATCTGGGTAACCCATAGTATAGTCATCTTTTATACCTAGTTGCTCCAATAATACATAGGTTTTAGGGATGCTTAGTTTTATATAGTGATTGCGATTTGCGCGAATAAGCTTTAGTGTGATTTTTTGAAGCCGCTCAAATTCGATCTTCATTTGATTGGGGTTATTATAAGCTTTGTATGATAGGTGCAAGCCAATATCATGATAATCCGACTGTGTTTTTATTAGTTTTTGAAAAGTGTTGTTTCTGTGGGAGATGTTTCTATCATATTCTCCGAAATCACCAATTAGGAAGAAGTACTGCAATTGAAACTGATATTGTGATTGTAAATCCTTTAGAAATTCGAAGCAATCAAAGGGGTCTTTTGCCCGGCCAGTAAGTACAGCATATCTATTAAGGACTTCCTTTGAGTTGAGCGTCATGCCATCTTTTGCGAAACCCCATAATGTTCTCATGAGTCCTTTGCCTTTGTATTTATAGGCTATGTCTATGTCGAAACTGATCTCTTGTTGGAAAGATCTTTTGAGTTGAATTTTGCTTTCAAAAGAGTTATTTAGGTGTTGGAATAATAAGTCAATCCAAATATCTACTATCGGTAAATCAAGAAAATTATTTTTGGCTGCAACGGAATTTTCTGCTTTAAATCGTTGATGAGCATCTTTAGAAGTAGTGTTATCATATTCTTCTATTCTCGTAATCAAATAAAAGGTTGCTGAAAAAATATCAAAAGGGAAAGTGTTTTCAGCGTTGCTTGAAAACAAGATCGGGACTCCTTGAAATTTTGAATGGCTGAGATCAGGGCAATCAACTCCTGATTTAGATAACAGATCAGCTGGAATGATGGTGCATTTATTTTCTTTTGAAAACTGTTTTGAGTAGTTGATTTTTGGGCCAGCATATAATTCATACTGCTCCAAATCTGTTGTTAAGTCTACTTCAAAGTTTGATAATTCATCAAAGATCCACTTTGTAATGTACCTCAATCTATTGGTTACTGTATCGCAAAAGATGAGAACGCTCATGCCGTTTTGTTGAATCTAGGTCAAAAAAAAAGCCCTCTAAGAGGGCTTTCAATATAATTAAATTTATTCTTATAAGCTTGCTACTTTGACTGTCAATTTGGACTTCAAGTTAGAGGCTTTGTTCTTATGAATGATATTTCTTTTAGCTAGTTTATCAATCATGGAAATTACACTAGGTAATGATTTTTCAGCCTTTTTCTTATCCGTTTCATCTCTAAGATCGCGGATTGCATTTCTAGTAGTCTTGTGATAATACTTATTGCGAACGCGTCTTTTCTCGCTTGATCTTATTCTCTTTAATGCTGACTTGTGATTTGCCATAATTCCAAATTTCAGAGCGCAAATATACCCTTTTTCTTCTAATAAACAATGCAAATTTGATCAATAATCACTAATTTTGTGCTTCCTAACCTGTATAAAAGAATTTATTGGAACTAGAAGAACTAATTGGTGATGCAGATATTCACTGCCATCCCACCATGCGGGCTTTTCATGCACAGCCCCATAATGGTAAGAGAAATTTATGGTCTGAGAACTATAATGAGGATACCAAAACTAGACTTGGGAACTTTGTTATAAAGCAATCTGAAGGTGTAGCTAAGGTTTCTCAGTCGAATTTTTATAAGTGCATCGATGGAGGAGTGCGTATAGTATTCGATTCATTGTATCCTGTTGAGCGTGGCTTCATTCGGTTCAAGAAATTTCCAAAAAAAGTACTTTCAAAAACGGCACAAGAAACATTGGTGACCGTAAGTGCAGGGATTTCCAGTGATATCTACAAGAATTATTATTCAAACGATGACTATTTTCAAGATTTAGAAGCCCAATACGAGTTTCTTACAAAGAATTTAGGCCCTTCTCCCTGCGGAAATTATCGGTCAGATATTCCTCAAAACTATGATGAATTGGTTTCCTTAATGAAGGATCCAAAAGCTGTTGCAATTATATTAACTATAGAAGGCTGTCATGTTTTGGGTGACTATATTGGTTTTGGACAAAAGAAAGTTCAATCTGACTTTCTAAATCAAATGTTGGAAAGAGTGAATAAAATAAAGAGTTGGAAATATTCGCCATTCTTTATGACTTTCGCACATCATTTCTGGAATGGCCTTTGCGGTCATGCGGGGACATTGCCTCCGGCATCTCGTGTCACATGCACCCAGGATATTGGTTTGGATGATGGGTTTACCGAAGACGGATGGAAAGTTCTTGAAGCTTTGTTGAGCAAGGAGAACGGTAAAAGAATATTAATAGATACTCGTCACATGAGCGTGAAATCGCGTCAGCAATATGCTGAATGGGTAGATGACTGGAATACAAAGAACCCTGATGATATCATTCCGATTATTACGAGTCACTCTGCAGTTAATGGGTTTGATACTTACAAAGATTCAACCCTTACCAAAGACAATATGTCCAAAAAGCGTAATACCAAATTCTGTGCATGGAGTCTAAATGTAAACGCTGAAGAAGTTAAACAAATACACAAGTCTAAGGGTTTACTCGGTGTAATCTTGGATAAAGGTAGACATACAGGAATAAATAGGCTGAAAGCTATAGAGAATAACAATTATGCTAAAAAGAAATTAGAATACATCCGCTCTATATGGGACAATATTTTTTGGATAGTCGAAGCGATTAAAGAGAAAAGTGTTTGGGATATTATCGTTTTAGGCAGCGATTTTGATGGGGTAATCACTCACTTTGATTTTTATGAAGATATGAGTAAGGTGCCGCAATTAAAAAGAGATATGATTCAATTCCTGAAAAACGAAAAATACAACGATCAACTTTGGTTTGATTATACTCCAGAAGAGCTGGTAGACAAAATATTTAGGTTAAACACGCTTCACTTTTTGAAGCGAAATTTCAAATAAAAATGGCAAAGAATAACATCAAAT
>JALEGO010000427.1 GCA_022763165.1 Flavobacteriales bacterium | reverse complement strand
GGCGGTGCTTTTGAAATTTACTTTATGATGGATGCCCTGTTAGGTTTAAGAGGTAGCGAGGGTTGTAAAATCATTAGCTTTTTACCTGAAAAAATGCGATCCTTTACTTGGAATATATACGCATTACCACTAGAGTGAATGAAAATGACCTATCAGAGATCATTTGGAGCAGTATTCATGAAGTTGGTCATGCTCTGTATGAGCTTGGTATTCCTGATGACAATAGAGGCACTCCTATTAACCAATATTGCTCTATGTCTATTCATGAATCACAATCTAGATTATACGAGAATAATTTAGGACGAAGTGAGATATTTTGGAAAAATGAGTTTCATTCATTGCAAAATGTATTTGACCGACAACTTGAGTCTGTTTCGGCTTTCGATTTTTACAAAGGCATCAATAGAGTAAGGCCATCGTTGATTAGAACTTCTGCAGATGAGATAACCTACCACCTCCATATTTTAGTAAGATTTGAAATAGAAAGAGATCTTATAGGAGGAAGGCTATCTACCAAAGACGCCAAGGATGCATGGAATGAGAAATATGAAAAGTATTTGTCAATTGTTCCAAAGCATGATGCTGAAGGTATTCTTCAGGATGTTCATTGGTCTCAAGGACTATTTGGTTATTTCCCAACCTACTCTCTGGGAAGTTTTTACGCTGCTCAGTTTTATGCCAAAGCCACAGAAAAAGATAACATGAAGTCTGCAATAAATTCTGGGAATTATGATACACTTCTGGACTGGTTAAGAGAGCACATTCACAAATTGGGACGTTCGTTTAACGCTGAAGAACTTTGTCAGAATGTTACTGGTGAAAGTCTGAATTTGGATTATTTTGTAAATTATATTCTCGCAAAATATTCGGAAATATATTCTGCTAGATTAAACTGACATTAATAGATTCAGATAAATTTGTTGCATGAAGAAATGGCTAATCATAGTACTAGTTGTATTAGGAGCCTCAACGCTGTTTTACCTATTGCTTGTGACCGGTGCAATAAGATTTAACTATCCGAACAAAATAGAATATCCTGTTAGAGGCCTAGACATTTCGCATCATCAAAAAGAAGTTGATTGGAATCTTCTAGAAAAAGAAGATATCACCTTTATATTCATGAAGGCTACTGAAGGTGGGGATCATGTAGATACAAAATTTAATGAATATTGGGATGAAGCAAGACAAAGAAATTACTATGTGGGTGCTTATCACTTTTTTCGATTTTGTAAAACTGGTTGGGAGCAAGCCGAAAACTTTATAAAAAATGTCCCAAATGACACGATGACCCTTCCGCCTGTTATCGATTTGGAGTTTGGAGGAGCTTGCAAAAAGGAAGTCGATGGTTATGATTTGCAAGGCGAAATTCAATCTTTCCTGGATCGAATTGAAAACCATTTTGGAAAGAGACCAATTATTTACTCTACCCCTGAATTTTATAAGGATCATCTGAGTGGTAGATTCTCGGAATATCCTATATGGATGAGAGGAATCATAAGTAAACCTGACTTACCAGACAATAGAGATTGGACGTTTTGGCAATATGCTAACAAAGGAAAACTTAAAGCCATTGAAGGTTTTGTAGATTTGAATGTTTTCAATGGAAATAAAAAGGCTCTGGAAAAGTTGATACAATAACTACTGCCTGACGTTAATTGTAATTTGCTCGTGATCTCTTCTCCCTAGATTAGAAACTCCCGTTCCACCTATGAGTTCACATCCACAAATTGTGTCATAAGCCACAGCAAATACATAGTAATCTCCTCTGTTTAAGTTAGAAAACACGAAAGACTCACCTGCTGCAACGCCCTTTATGTCATCGTATTCTGAAATACTCAAAGCTGTATAAGTATCTTCTCCGTATTTCAAGTAAACAGTACTACTTCCTATTCCCTCAAAAGAAGATCTGATGTTCCCAGAAATCGATGATTCCCCTCCTACACCTTCCTTTTTACAAGAATAAATGAGTGTGGACAAACAGAAAAAAAATGTCAATCTTAAATAAACTTGAGCTTTCACGGTATAAACGAAACCGACAAAGAAAATAATTAAACTTCAACAAATGAAAAAAGAAGTGATTTGATTTGTGCACAGTTATTAACTATTCTGTTGGAAAAAAAATAAAAGTTTTCTGTTGTAACTCCCGTATTTTAGCGTACTTTGCGCCTTAATCATTTTAAACCTGTAAAAAGATTTTCAGCATGAATGAGACAGGAAATCGCGCTGAGGGCGTGAGTGTTGCAGACTTAGGATTAGAAGTTGCAAACGCCTACTGGAATCTCTCTCCGAAGGAACTTCAAAAAGAAACTATTGAAAGAAATCAGGGTAAAATAAGCAGTACAGGAACGCTTGTGGTAAACACAGGTGAATTTACTGGAAGGTCGCCCAAAGACAGATTTATTGTGGAGGATGACAACACAAAAAATACTGTTTGGTGGGGAGACATCAATTTGAAAATTAGCCCAGAAAATTTTGATAAACTTCATAAAAAGATTCTTAATTATTTAAAGGATAAAGATGTGTTTGTAAGAGACGCTTACGCATGCGCAGATCCAGCATATCGATTAAATCTGAGAGTAGTTACAGAATACCCATGGTCCAACATGTTTGCTTACAACATGTTTCTTCGACCATCAGAAGATGAAATTTCGAACTTTCAGCCTGAGTGGACAATATTGTGTGCTCCAGGGCTAAAAGCCAACCCAGAAGAAGATGGTACCAGACAACATAATTTTGCAATCATCAACTTCACGAAGAAGATGATCATTATTGGAGGTACAGGTTATACTGGTGAAATCAAAAAGGGAATTTTTTCGGTTCTAAATTACCTTCTTCCTCACGAAAAGGATACGCTCTCTATGCACTGTTCCGCAAATATTGGTTCAAATAACGATACAGCAGTATTCTTTGGTTTATCAGGGACTGGAAAAACCACACTGTCAGCTGATCCAAATCGTAAGCTTATTGGTGATGATGAACATGGATGGGCTAAAGATTCAGTATTCAATTTTGAAGGTGGATGTTATGCTAAGTGTATTGATCTTACACAAGAAAAAGAACCTCAAATTTGGGACGCTATTAAAGAAGGGGCTATATTAGAGAATATAGGTTTCGTAGGTGATTCAAATGTTGCTGACTATTCTGACTCTTCAATCACAGAAAATACCAGAGTCAGTTACCCAATTTATCACATTGACAATATTGCTAAGCCTTCTATTGGAACGGTCCCAAGAAATATTTTCTTCTTGACCTGCGATGCTTATGGTGTTTTACCTCCAATTTCAAAATTGACTCCTGGTCAGGCCATGTATCACTTCATTTCTGGTTACACTGCAAAAGTAGCTGGAACGGAAGCTGGCATTACTGAACCCGTTACAGCTTTTTCAGCTTGTTTTGGTGCTCCTTTCTTACCATTGCATCCTACCAAATATGCAGAAATGCTTGGAGCAAAGATGAGGGAAAATGATGTGAATATTTGGCTAGTGAATACCGGTTGGTCAGGTGGTGCTTATGGCACTGGATCGAGAATCAAACTTAAATTCACACGTGCAATGATTACTTCGGCACTTAATGGTGATTTGAATAATGTTGAATACCATAATCATCCAGTATTTGGTCTCGCCATGCCGAAAAATTGTCCAAATGTTCCTGATGAAATACTAAACCCCAAAAGTACTTGGGAGAATCAAACTTCATACGACAATCAAGCAAGTAAATTAGCGGAAGCATTCAACAATAACTTTGAACAATTTGCTGATAATGCAAATGAAGAGATTTTGTCTGCGGCTCCGAAGATGGGTGTTACTGCTTCATAGTATTTGCACCCGGAATAAAGTACTTTGAGTGAATTAAGTCTGGATCGGTGTTCAAACATGGTTTTGGCATTTGCTTCCTGTTACAATGTATAAGTTTTTTGAAGCTTACAGCTAAAGTTGTGAGGAATTAAAAACGATATATGAAAAACACAATCTTACTATATTCCTTCATATTAGCTGGTTTTATTTCTAAAGCTCAAGACCACTCTAACATATCATATGGCACCGAAACAAGGCAATTCTTAGATATATACCTAGGCATTTCAGCTTGCCCAACCCCGGTCTACTTTCACGCTCACTTTAACGGGGGCACAACCGCAATGCCCTCAAGTATAACTGATTCTATGACTTACAATGGAATCTCTGTTGTTTCTTGGGAATCTTTAACTACAATTACTACTGCAGCAGATATTCAGACAGGATGGAATGATGCAGAATTGATGTTTAACTGGGTAAAATCCAATGCAAGTACATATAATTTTGATACAACTAACTTCATTATTGGAGGATCCTCTAGAGGATCTATTTTGAGTTGGAAGGAAGCTCATAAAATAGATCCTGATATAAAAGGTCTTTATATGTACAATGCTCTACCTACAAATGCCTGGGCAGATTCTACAATTTGGTATCCACCTAACGATGTTAATCCTAAATCGCCACCTATTTTCTTTGTCTATAATCGTGAACCAGGATGTTCCTCAGACCCAATAAATCCAGATATTCATGACCCAAACAATGGTATAATAATTCAAAATAGATATGACTTTCTTGGAATAGGTGATCGAGATACACTCATTCACTCGATTAGTGATAGCACAAACACTGACAGATTTCAGTATTTGGTAGATTTTGCAAATTCGGTAATTACTCCTTGTTGGACCGCTGGAATTGAATCAAATAATGTTAATTCAAAGAGAATTCAGGTATTTCCAAATCCCTTTAAAAACCAATTAAAATTTTCAGGATTAATTGGAAACGAAAAAATCACGCTGCAAAATACAATTGGGCAAATCCTAATGAATAATGTGAAGCCTGAAGAATTAAATATCAGTAGTTTGAACTCAGGAATTTATATACTCATAATTGAATCTGACATAAATAAACAGACAATCAAGTTGACAAAAGAGTAAAAAAAGCCCTACACATCCTTAGATCTATACTATACTGTACAGTGTCTGTTAACACAGATTGTGACAATAATTCAAACAAAAAAATCCCGCACCGTTTCCAGTGCAGGATCTCAAACATAAGTGATGCTTAATTAGCTTTTTGAAGAATCACTTGGCAAGAGCCTGTAGTTGCTACTGTGTTCCCTTGGTATGAGTTTGAACCGTCTTGTGAGCTCGTGAATGAGCTACTAGAGATTTGCTTGTTTTCTTTGTCTATGTTGGCAATGACTTCCTCGCTTGAAAGTTTTCCTAAATCCCAAATCTGAGAATTCTCTCCGTTTCTGTAGGTAACTTCGTTGTCGCTAGTCATGTTTGTCGTAAAAGGCTCTCCTATTGTTGTATTCGTAAAAGAAGTATCTGCCTCAACATCATTGATTATCTTTGTGGTCATTACCGTTTTATTATCTGAAACAAGTTCATGAGTTGTCTGACTCAAAATATTCAGTACGATTCTCTGATCTGAGCTGTAGTCTTGCTCAACAGAACCTAAG
>JALEGO010000426.1 GCA_022763165.1 Flavobacteriales bacterium | reverse complement strand
GTTCCCGGATAAATTCTCTTGCAGCATAATTCTTATCGAGATTACCCTTTTTGAAATTGTCTAATTCCTCTAGAACGGTAATCGGGATACCCACATTATTATCCTCAAAATTGTTTATGGCATTATGATCATGTAAGATCACAGAAGTATCAAGCACATAAATTTTAGTCTTTTTTCTCGCAGCTCTTGGCATATTCAATCAATAAGTTATATGTTTTGGTGTTTTTCTTTCTGCCCATGAGGGTGTTTCGCCCAATCCAATTTCTTCCGTTGGATCACTGATAAAATAATCCTTATCATCCAAGTTCACAACAGGAGCATTAATGGAATCAGATAGGCACACGGCAGCTGTATATCTCTTCGAATATTTAAGAATGGCAGCATCCAAACCCACAATATCCTTTACCAGTCTGATGAATATTATCACTTTGTCTTCCGTTCCAGCTTGTCTTGTGCTAAGACACTCTTCAGGAAACTCTATCACACCTGATTCAGAAGGATCTCCAAAGGCTCTTCTCACAAAGGTTAGGATGAATTCCACTTTTTGAGATTCACTTTTCATGGTATCGGTATAACTTCGAATTTGTTTAACCAAAGAGTTTCTAGCCAAATCCGAAAATGGTGCTTTTGAATGACCATTCAATCCTATTTCCGGATATTCCTTGAGAAACTGAACATAAGCATCATCGAACTCGTAATCAAATTTCAGTTGTTTACCATAATAACTAAAGCTAAGATTTCCGGTTTTTGGTTTTGGATTAAATACTTTCGGAACACTATCAAAAGAAAAATGAAAAGGAGTACCAGTTTTTACAGGCCTATATTTCATGCGCATCGGAGCATATTTCTGATAGTCTATTTCATTATAATAGGATGTCAAATCCACATAATATCCTCCTTTAGATTTCGCTGAGGGCCACCCATATACTACGTCTGGTGAGTGAACGTAAAGCGTTAGCTCCTTCTTAAAATACTCCAGCCGCACATTAAAATCAGACTTGGCTAAGAGAAACCATTTCAACATCGTATGGTTGTTTTTGTCTTTATCATCAACCAAAATGGAATCTACGCCTTTGTGCAGTAGCAAAAAGTATTGCCAATCGCTCAAATTATGATCACCTTTGACTGCTTTAAGTTGATACAGTAAATCGTCATACGCCCTTTCCTCCATGGTTTCATAGTAGAATTTCGCATAACCATCTTCATATTTGTAAAACGGGTATTGTTGCAAACTTTTATCATAAGTGATTGTATATAAAGAATCTCCTACTTCAATTGTAAATGCCCCGCTCTCTATCTGATCACTTTTGAAGCTCAGAACTAGCAAAGAACTCAAAAGAAATATGATGATAAAAAATAAATTTGTTCGCATGAGACTTCAAAATATAATTTTACGATCTTAAAGTCAAGAAAATACGTGACTTAGTTTAGACCAATGATTTGTCAAAGATGATTCCTGCAGATTTCATACCAAAATCAAATATCCAAAGCAAGTCTGTAAGCCTCATCAATGGCTCTTTTGGCATCCAGTTCTTTTGCCAACTTCACACCTCCAATAAGATGTACTTTTGAAAAAGTGCTATTCCACTTCTCCAGCTGATCCCTGTTTTCAACCTGCCCAGCGCATAAAATTATAGAATCCACTTTGAGTGTTCTGTCCTCTTTTCCCGTATTGATTACTATACCCTCGTCATTAATAAGTTTATAGTCAACTCCAGAAATGGACTCCACACCATTCTTTCTTATTGAAGTTCTATGAATCCATCCGGTGGTTTTTCCAAGTTTGGCACCAACCTTACCTCTAGATCTTTGAAGAAGGTACACCGTTCTTGTTTCTGTTACATCCTTTGGTTCATCAAGCAATCCTCCAGCACTATTATAACTCATATCAACACCCCATTCCGCCATAAAGGCTTCTAGTGATGGTTCTTGCTTATCATTATGAGTTAAATATTCAGCCACATCAAAACCTATACCACCCGCGCCAATGATCGCCACTGAAGCGCCTGCTTGTTTTTCTCCTTTCAAAAGCTCAGTATACTTTATCACTTTTGGGCTATCAATCCCAGGAATTGATACTTCTCTTGGATGAACACCTGATGAAAGTATTATTTCATCAAAACCTTCTTTAGAGAGTTCTTCCGGTTCTGCATATGTATTCAATCGAAGTTCAACTCCAGTTTGCTCTATTTTTCTTTTGAAGTATCTTATGGTCTCATAAAACTCTTCCTTACCAGGAATTTTCTTCGCCATGTTCAATTGCCCTCCCAGTTCAGAAGACGCATCAAATAGGGTGACCTCATGACCGCGCTCTGCTGCAGTTACTGAAAAGGCCATTCCCGCAGGGCCAGCTCCAATAACAGCCAATTTCTTGGGGCTCTGCACGGAAACAGGGTTCAATTCAGTCTCCCTACAGGCTCTTGGGTTAACCAAGCAAGATGCTACCTTGTTTTCAAATATATGATCTAAACAGGCTTGATTACACGCTATACAAGTATTCACTTCATCGTCACGCCCTTCTTTCATTTTGATGGCTATTTCTGCATCGGCTAGGAAAGGTCGAGCCATTGACACCATATCTGCTTGACCTGAAGCGATTATTTGCTCTGCAGTCTCTCCATTATTGATCCTATTTGTTGTTATTAATGGTAGTCCAACTTCTCCTTTAAGTTTTTGAGTTACCCATGTGAAGGCCCCTCTAGGC
>JALEGO010000425.1 GCA_022763165.1 Flavobacteriales bacterium | reverse complement strand
GGGAAGCATTCGCGGCTTACGCTTTCAACAAATCTCATTCAACCTGCTATTCATTTGTAGCATTCCAAACAGCCTATCTTAAGGCAAATTACCCTGCAGAGTACATGGCCGCAGTTCTCACAAATAACATGAATGACATCAAAAAGGTCACGTTTTTCATGGAGGAATGTCGCAGGTCTGGTGTGGAAGTTCTTGGGCCTGACATCAATGAAAGTTACAGGAAATTTGCTGTTAATGACAAGGGGCAGGTACGCTTTGGCTTGGGCGCGATAAAAGGGATAGGAGGAGCTGCAGTAGATTCTATTGTTAACGAAAGAAAAGAAAATGGAAAATATCATTCCATTTTTGATGTTGTTAAAAGGGTTGATTTAAGATCTGCTAATAAGAAGGCCTTTGAAAACCTGACTTATGCAGGTGCTTTTGATTCTTTTCAAGCAGAGCGTTCCCAATATTTCTTTGAAGAACCTGGTTCAAATACAACTTTTCTTGAAAGAATCCTTAAATATGGTAATTCTCATCAAGCATCTTTATCCTCAGCGCAAGCTTCTTTATTTGGTGAAGATTCAGGAGTGGAAATGCCTGAACCCTCCTTTCCAAGATGTGAACCTTGGGGAACAATTCAAAAACTAAGTAGAGAGAAAGAGGTTGTAGGGGTTTATATTTCAGGTCATCCATTAGACGATTACAAACTTGAAATCAAGAACTTTTGCAATGCTTCTGTGAGTGATATCAATAACATTACAGAAGCCTCAGATAAGGAGGTATCTATTGCGGGTATAGTGACTAGTGTCAATCACCGCATGACAAAAACAGGAAAACCTTTCGGGATTTTTACGATTGAAGATTATGATGATTCAGCCGAGATAGTACTTTTCTCGAAGGACTATGTAAACTTTAAAAACTACTTAAATCAGGGTTGGTTCCTCTATTTGAAAGGACGTTTTCAAAAAAAGTTCTATCGGGAAGATGAGTTTGAATTTAAAATTCACCAGATGGAAGTATTACAGGATTTGAGATCCAAACTGTCCAAATCATTCCTTATCAGGATAAACCTCGAAAAACTAAACCAAGAGTTCGTTGAAAATTTAAGTACATTATTTGAAAATAATAAAGGAAATTGCCAGTTAAAGGTAATGGTTGTGGACGAAGAGGAAGAAATTAAGGTGACTATGCCGTCAAAAAATGTAAGAATTGATCCAAATAATGATTTGATCAAGGATTTAGAGGGGATGGAGATACCTTTTAAAATATTTCAATAAACGGAACAAATGTCGTTTTGACATGTTTTTAGAATGGTAAAGTTTTTGTACTTTCCTTTTGAATAATAATTAAAAAGAAAAAATATGGCAATCGAATTAACAGATGCAAATTTTGAGGATTTGGCGCTCAAAACAGATAAACCAGTATTGGTGGACTTTTGGGCTGAGTGGTGTGGACCTTGTAGAATGGTTGGACCTCTTGTAGAAGAGCTGTCTAATGAGTATGAGGGAAAAGCGGTGATAGGAAAGGTGAATGTTGACCATAATCCAAATATATCTGCTAAATATGGTATCCGCAGCATACCTACAATTCTTTTCATTAAAGATGGAGAAGTAGTGGATAAGCACGTTGGGGCTGCACCAAAGAATGTATTGAGCGATAAGCTTGAAGCACAACTTGCATAAATTCCATTGATTGGAAGATTTTTTAAATCTACAAAAGCTTGAGCAATTTGGGGGTCTAGAATTATTGGCCTCCCAAGTTGTAGAGGGCTTTATTACAGGTCTGCATAAAAGTCCCCTGCATGGGTTCTCAGTAGAATTTGCAGAACATAGGTTGTATAATCCTGGTGAGTCCACTCGACATATTGATTGGAAGCTGTACGCACGTTCTGGGAGACTGTTCACAAAAAGGTTTGAGGAAGAAACGAACCTGAGGTGCCAAATTGTCATTGACAATTCCTCTTCAATGCACTATCCCAAAACCTTGAAAAAAGGTCAATTAAATAAAATTCAATACTCTATTTATTGCGCAGCCGCAATAATTAAATTACTTCGAAAGCAAAGGGATGCAGTAGGTTTATCCATATTTTCCGATAAGCTTGACCTTCAGACCGATGTTAAATCGAATGTTTCTCATCAAAAAGTTTTATTCCAGCATCTTGAGGATCTGCTTAAGACCCAAGAGACTCGGAAGACCTTTGCTGTAGATGCCTTGCATCAAATAGCCGAAAGTGTGCATAGAAGATCATTAATAGTGGTCTTCTCAGATATGATTGATCAGTCTGGAGCTGGAATCGATGAACTGTTCGCTGCGCTGCAACATTTGAAGCACAATAAGCATGAGGTTATTCTTTTTCATGTTATCGACAGAGATACGGAGTTGTCCTTCAAATTTGACAATCGTCCTTATACCTTCGTTGATACCGAAACTAAAGAAGAAATTAAGGTGCATCCAAGTAGAGTCAAAGATGCCTATGTAAACGAGATAAAAGAGTTCTATAGAGAAATAAAATATAGATGTGCTCAGTATCAAATCGATTTTATGAAATCCGATATTAAGAATGGCTTTGAATCTGATCTTAGATCATTTCTCATAAAACGGTCTAGATTATATTGATAATTGTTTTGTAGATTTTCGATTTTAATTTAAATTTGCAATCTTCTAATCTGGTTCGGTAGTTCAGCTGGTTAGAATACCTGCCTGTCACGCAGGGGGTCGCGGGTTCGAGTCCCGTCCGGACCGCAAAAAAGCTCTAGGTCATTAGATTTAGAGCTTTTTGCTTTTTTAAGATATCCCTATATGGCTGTAGGGCTAGAGGAGTCTCACAAGTATCAAGTTTGTGGGGCTTTTTGCTTTTATTACCTCAATCTAAATTAAACTTCCTCAAGTGTTTGATTTTCATCAGTGGACCAGGGCAAATTTGAGTATGACAGCTTTTGCAATTCTCCACCATACTGTTGTAAAAGATCTTGGCTTGGTCGTTTTTAGCAGAGCTTAGGTTTTTCATTAGTTGTATATGAGCCTGGCCCAGAGACTTGTATGTTTCACTCTCAGTTTGATTTGTGTCAGTTGGAATTGCTGAAAACAGCTTTGTATAGTCTAACTTGGAATTGATGGTTTCATTCTGTTCAATTTGGGATCTAATCTCTTCCGCATCCTCATACATTGCCCTCATAAAAAGTGCTAACTCACTTTCTCCATTGGGGTTAATAATCTTACTTTGATCTGGTTTTGTGCATGTTTCTTGGTTTTGATTACATGAAAGAAATAAAACCACTCCAATGAAGAAATACAATGATCTTGAGCACATGATTCAAAAATAAAAGACTTTATCGATAAGCAAAAACGCAATAGGCTTGGCAGTAAGTAGCTATGGATCACAGCGATCCGCCTCTTCAAAAATAAAATTACATTGATACAGATCATCCTGGTTCAACTTCAGCCGACCCTTTATGCTGGTTAGTTCATCCATTTTGAAGCTAATATTGTCTGACTTTAGCTTAAGCTCAACTACAGAGTCCGGACCTCCACCAGCTTTGCAGAAAAAGCACGATGCGTAAGGATGTCTTGACAATATGTAGTAATTATCTGTTGGGTCTATTGCCAAAATATAGCCCTCCAGGCACAGTTCTTTTCCTTCAAGGGCTTTCACTGAGGCTCCGAATGTTGGATAATAAAAATTAGCATCTTCTCTTTCGCTATATCGATCCTCAAATGTCACATCGCTTAGGGTTTCCCAAGTAATTTGGATTTGACAAAAAGCCGAACTCGTAAAAAATAGTGTAGCCAATAGTAACTTATACATCTGAAAGTGTTTTTGGGATGTCGATTTTATAGGATTGAATAGTGGGAATTATAGAAGCTAAGAAACCGATAAACAGCGCTACAGCCATAAGCCAAATTTCACCTTTTAATAAGGCGTAAAATTTCGCTCCTAAATTGGAATTTAAGTCTAAAAAATATGTTGTACTCCATAAAACCATTCGACTGAGAATAACACCAAATATCACGCCAAGTATAGTCAGTATTATTCCTTCTTGTAGCACTAGTTGCACCAATTGCCAACGGGATGCTCCTTGCACCCTGAGAAAAGCCATTTCTTGACGTCTTTTATTGAGAGAGTTATACAAGCCAATAAAAATGCTTAATCCAGAAACTACCATAATCACAAAGGCAATTCCATTGATGGTTTGAAAACCAACACCTAATAAAGATTTCAATCTACTAACTTCAATTGCTGGAACAGCGGCTTGCATGTTTGTCGTTTCATTGATCTGTCTGGGAATCCTGAGGTGTCCCATGGGGTTTCGAAACTTAACCAACATTGCAGTAATTTCCTTTTTATCATCTGTATGATCATGATCATCGTGATCTTTATGTTCTTTATGATGCGATTCATCATGTTCATCTTCCTCATGATGTTCATTTGCTTCCTCATCATGGTGCACCTTCCAAACGCTTTCGGTATCAGTGAGGATCAAATTGTCAATAACGGTTCCTGAATGCTCTAGAACCCCAGTGACAACAAAGTGGTGATCGTCATGTACTTCACCACCTTCTAATAAGCCATGAGAACTATGAAATTCATCTCCAACTTTGAGTTCAGCGGAAACAGCCACATTGCTTC
>JALEGO010000424.1 GCA_022763165.1 Flavobacteriales bacterium | reverse complement strand
GATACTTAGTTGTTCTAGGTGTTAATATTTTATTTCTGTTATTGGGTTTTTTCTCGATTTTACCAAGATTTAGCTCAGTAATGATCTTTTTAAGCACCGCAATGATGTTCAGAGCTGGTCATGAACTAACCAATGGAGGTCATCAGCTAATGTCTATTTTGCTTGGATATAACCTTCTGATGTCTGAGAGGGGCAACGAAAGCTTCTATGCAAATGTTGTATCCAATCTAGTGGTGTTCTTAGCTATGTTTCAAGTAGTCTGTGTTTATCTATTTGCTGGACTATTTAAACTGCAAGGGAATATGTGGTTGAGTGGTAGTGCATTGTATCAAGTATTGAGCCTTAAAACATATAGTCATCCTATTTTCTATGGATTAATGCATGAGACGTTTTTACTTAAAGGGGTGAATTACATAGGTCTTGTGTATCAGTTGATGTTTCCTTTTTTAATCTGGAGTAAAAGACTAAGATTACCACTACTAGTGTTGGGCATGCTTTTTCATTTGTTTATTGTCTTTGGTATGGGTTTACCTGCCTTTGGGATATTTATGATGGCATCTTATTCAATTTTTGCATCCAAGTCTTTTGCAGTTTCCTTTGGGGAAAAATTCAATGCACTTCTAAGTCGATTGAAGCTTTTTGTTTAATTCTATTAAAGGTATTATCACAATTAAGGCGAAAGGAGATTGAATCATCCCCGCTAGCTGTCTAGCAATGGTGTAGGATGTTTCAAAGTTTGGATTTAAATAATAAAGCCCGTAGAATAAGGCAGAAATTAAAAATATGATGAGAAAGCAAAGTATAACCCATTTTTGAAATTTTCTGTTGTATGTAAGGCGCACGAACCAATAAGTAAGTGCAAAATTTACAAGAATAAATGTTAGGGTAAATGCCCAACGAAGTAGAAACAAACCTTCAGCGGTTTGTGATTTTAAAAAGTTTAAGTATTCTGGGATTTCGAAATGGTTATCCACATCTTGAAGTGCCCATTCCGAATAAGCGATATTTACGAATATTGATTCCCGGAGGTATCCAATCGCAAAAAATCCGATTGCAAAAAGTATAATTCTAATGACCTTTCTTGGCTTCACGTATTGGAGTAAATCTTGTTGCGAAGATATACCAGAGCAAGAATATTACGGCATAAATCAGGATCTTAAAGGTGTAAGTGTGATTGAAGTCCAACCAGTCTGGATAGTAGAGCGTTACTAAACATAGACCCACTATTCTAAAAATATTCAAAATATGGATCAATAAAATACCTGAAGGTATAAAGGCCAATTTGACTTTCCAGTTTCCTGGGAATGAAATAATGAAACCAGCGTATAGGGCGATAAGGCTAAGACCATTGCAAGGGTCACCTACCCAAAGTCCATGAGTACCATCTATTCCAATAGTGCGAATTGTTGGGTCTACATGATCCAAGTTTATCAACTCATAGCCCATTCCTTTTAAAATGGCTGATGCAAAAAATATTAGATTATTTATGATTAAGAGATCAATCTGTGTCTTTGGATGAAGCCACAGTTCATAAACAAGATACCATCCTATAAATAGAATTACAGCTTTAAGAACAAACTTTACAAGAGGATTACTAAAATCAACTTTCAACAGCTACTAAGCCTTTTTACTCATTTCTAAACCTTTCTTGATACCAAATAAGGCACCAGCGGCAAGTAAAACTCCAATCCCTCCATCGATAGGAATACAGGGGGGTGGCCAACAAGGAGGACCTCCACCTGCAGGAGGTAACGGAGGAGCATAAGTCAACAAAGAAATGGTGACTAAAAACATCACCAAACTTATTTTTAGCAATACTTTACTAATCTTGTTCATATATTCAAATGTACGAAATTGAATTAATTTCTCACTTTTTTGGTGAGGGTTTCGTTTCCATAGTTAAATTCAAGCAAGTAAACACCATTTGACGGTACATTGAAGCTCTCTTGACTTTTCATTACATTAAATGTCTTCGTATCCATCATTTGACCGATTACATTGTAAATATTTACATGAACATTTTGTTGCGATTTAAAATCAAAATTAACATTGATCATATTTCCATCATGGAAAACTGTAATTGCTTCATCACCGAAGTCATCAGTAATGGAAGTGGCCATCATAACAACAATCGCATTTGCTGTAGAGTCCGTACAAATTCCATTTGCAGCTACTAAGGAAACAGTGTAGTTTCCAGGCGTCACATATGAATGAAATGGGTCTTGAGCAATATCAGTATTGCCATCCCCGAAATTCCAATTATATGTTGAACTTCCGGAAGAATTATTGGTGAAGTTAATCGTTTGATTCACCAAAACCGTATCTCCAAGAGAGGATTCGAAATCCGCCTCTACTTTGGCTGGTTGTGTTATTGTTAAGTTGGACTCACTATGTACACAGCCATTTGCATCAACAATTTGTGCACTAAATGTTCCCGCGCCAACACTAGCAAGGTTTGTAACTGACATACCATTGCTCCATTGAACTGAATAAGGAGCTGTACCTCCCTGAATATTCAAATTAATTGCTCCATCCAGTTCTCCGTGGCATGAAACATTTTGAATGGATACATTTGGAGCAATTGCTGCAGGAGAATTGATTGTAAGTGTGTCAATTTTTTGGCAACCATTGCTGCTAGCAGTAACTGTAACAATATAATCCCCAGCCGTTAAACCATTCAGCTGAGTGGTAGTACTTCCATTATTCCACATATATGAATATGTATTCCCATTGCCTGATGCAGAAACGGCCAATGCTCCGTTTTGTGTTCCAAAACATTGATTGTGTATCAGAGTTTTATTGAGTATAATTTCATTTGGCTGAGAAATAGTATAGTCATCAACTATAAAACAACCGGAAGAGATGTCTGTTACAGTAACGAAATAAGTCCCAGCATTGAGATTATTTATGGTCGCAGTTGTCATAGAGTTAGACCAGGCGTACATGTATGATCCTGAACCACCACTTGCATTTATGGTCAATGAACCATCAGCATTTCCGTAGCAATTAGCATCTGCCACTGCAGCTGGTGTTTGAAGATCCACAGATGGAACGATTTCAAAAGTGCTAGTAACATTGTTACAACTGCTATTTCCATTAACCTCTACTGTGTAAATTCCTGTACCCAATCCGATTAAGCTATCTGTTCCGGATACACCATTTGAATATTTAAGCGTATCACCATTTTCATTCTTCCATAGATAATCAAATGGGCCTGCTCCAAGTCCAGTAACAAAACTAGCGCCATTGTTATCATCAGCACACATAGGTGATGTTTCAGTCATTGTCAATGGAGAATTAATGTGTAAGAAGAACCTTATTGGAGCATTGTCCATCATTGTAACGTTCACCACTTGACCATTACTAGATATTGGAGTCATTGTACCATTTACAGAATCTTCTAGCATGATACATTTATTATATGCTAATAATTCTTCCACATTATTGAATGTCAATTCATAAGAATCAGTTGTATTATAGGCGCCATATCCTCTTTTTAGCAAAATCGGAATTCTCAAATTGCTAGCATCGAATGGCACTGAATTGGAAAACAATTCATTTGTGTCCAACATTGTAGCAATGTTAAGATCATTATCAAAATTCCATAGTTTGATGATCTCATAGTTAGAATCAAAACCTACACTAGAACCGTCCTTGAGTCTTATTCTAGTTTCATCAATAAAGCCACTATTATTAGCTTCCATCTCTATTGTGAGAACAGGATCAGCGTTTGGAATATAAGCCCTTACTGCGTTGAAAGAGTCAGTAGTCGCTGATAGTGTTTTATGTCTTTCTCTTATAGTAAGATCTCCAGCACCACCAGTTGTGTGTACAAAGAATGCCTCGCCAGAAGAAATCTTTTCGTTTCCATCTCGTGTACTTTGGTCATATGTCACATAATTACCGCTCTTGTCGTTTTTCAAGACGTATGCTGCACCTCCTGTAATATCTGACAATGCAACACTATCCCAATAAATATGTGCCGCATATGGGTTTCCTAACAGATGAAATCCCGGATCAGCGCCACAACCTGAATTCGTGAGTCCAGTAATGTTTACTAGATTGGTAAAGTTATATCTCAAGGTTCCTGTAAGGTCTAAGACAGTGTCATGATTTTCATAGATAAACCAACCGGATTGATCCGCTCCATTATTGTGTGAAAGGCCAAAGTTTATAGAACCTGATCCCACATATGCACAAGCATTTTCTTGCCATGTGGTTAAAGATAAGAATGAAAGCCCTGGATCGTCTGAACCAGTAAAGCCGGTTATGTAAGCATCATCATTCCACTGTGATAGGGTAGTGGTGTCCATTGGTGATGCAACCATGCGCCAGTATGCTGAATCAAATTTTTCAGCCAATTTTCTTTCCATTGTAATAGCTCCCGCGATCGGTGGATTTTCCGGTGTTCCATCATCAAATCTTCCGGTCACAGCAGTTT
>JALEGO010000423.1 GCA_022763165.1 Flavobacteriales bacterium | reverse complement strand
AGGTGAAAAAGCGTCTGTCTTCCCAGTCTAATGCCAGACCAGTAAAGACAGCAGGGTCAATTTCACTATCAAATTCGCCTGCATCACTGTAGGCAACTCCCACACCAGACTTAAGATAAGCATTGGCCTGAGAGTCTTTCTTATTCCAGCGTTTCAGCAGGTTATTCATTTGAACTGCGTTAAGAACCATTTCTTTATCACGCCAGTTTTCAAACTTGTAACCTATTGAGGTTTTCGCTGTTGGTGAGTAATGAACATGAGCGGTGTTTTTATCACCATCATTCATGAGCATAACTGTCCAGCCTTCTGGATAAGATACAGGTCTAGCTGATACAGGCGGGGTAAACATCACCAACCCCATTAGTGTTAAAATGATATATTTCATCATTTTCTCCTAAGTTAAGATTAAAATCGCGTCATGCAGACGCACTTCGAGTCTTAGGAGTTAAATATCGGTGGTGGATTAGAGGGGGAGTAATCGCGTGAAGGCGTACTCTCATCTGATAAATTATAAACATCTGCACTTAGATGAACATCTGGTGCAGTAATTAAACCAGTTAATACAGGTGTCTGCGTTAGTGATACGTGAAGACACAAGCATACCCCCTCACAATGGTTCAAAGGATCTTGTTTCTCTGACTTATTTTCTTCGTGGCAAGGCGGCATATCTCCCGTACTAGAATTTGAAGACATTTCACTCATTTCTGTATCATTCATCATACATGGCTTAGCCCATGCGGACACAATGACTGTATTCGCCAAGAACATAACCATAAGAAAAATAATAGAAAATCGCTTCATGTTTACCATTATATCTTAATTCGTAGATAATGTCATTTTTGTTACTTGAGGCTGTTTTTTTATCATTAACCTGCAGCTTTGATGTTTGCACGAACAGCGGCACGATTGCTTATTGCTTCATTTTCATCAATTAGTCCTTTTTCTAATAATATATCTACAGTTTTATTAAATACGAATAAATAACCCGTTCCATTGCCTGATAAAACACCGCGATATACATGGTTATGTCCTGTAGAAACTTCTTGATTAGATATGTTCCATAGCGTTGTAAGAGCAATGTCATACGGATCACGATTATCGCTTAAAATTTCTTTTTTATCTAATTTTACACTTTGCTTAGCAGCAATAAAAGAAGCATCAACTGCTCCAGTTGCATAAACATCATTACTTTTGTATTGAGGTTTGAGATTTTCCAAGGCGGCCAAAGTGTTCTTGAATTGGTTTGATGAATGGGTCGGGCTTGATGCACTTTTACCTACTGATTTTTGATGTAGTTGTTTTGCTTTTAATACCTCTTCTTGTGTTGGATTATCTTTACCCGTGATCATGCGGTCAAAAATATCTCTCACATCATCAGGTAAATCTGCTTGTTTATTGGCCTGCTTATCAAAATAAGCCCCAAGACCTAGTAAAACAGCAGCAGTGCCGACACCACCAATTATCATACCCAAAACAGAAAATGATGTGCTTGATATTTCACCGCCAGCAAGGCCACCTAAAATAGCCGCAGCAAATAAGATACCTATAAATAATTTCATGATTGTCTCTCCCTTCTCAAAATCACCAGAGCGTCCTTTGCTCTGGTGATCGGGAGAGTTAATATCCGTCCTGTGAACGGCGCAGCGTATTTACGCGAACGCTATTATATTCCGCCGCCTCCCCGACCATAGTCGAGAAAGCAGCATCATTGGTGACGGCCTGATGCTGTCTTAGGCCGCACAGGAGGGGATATTAAGCCCCAGATCGCCATAAACATGGACAACCTGTAATCATCATAGATTGGATTGCTTATATTTCAATCAAAATAGTTGTATAAAGAAGAAACTAAAATTATGAGTGAAAATATGAATTATCCTACAAAAGAAGAAATTTTAAACGCCTTACAAAAATCGGGTTATCTATTTGAGCAAGATGTTGCTACTGAATTTGAAAAACTCGGCTATCACGTTGATACAAATTATGCATACAACGACACTGATACTGATAAATCGAGGGAAATTGATGTTAGGGCATTTAAGCAAATTTATAAAAATGATGAATTAAACGCTCATATATATGTGGAGATATTAGTAGAATGTAAAAATTCAGAAACCCCTCTTGTTTTTATTGAAAGAGAAAAGAATAAAAGAGAGCAGGCTCCTACGCCAAAAGAGTATATTTTTCCTTTTAGTGAGTATCATAAAAGAGTTGGTGAAAATAAAGTTTCTCTTCATAAGCCTTTTCAATATCTTAATTTGAGCAGACACCATTATCATTACAAAGAGTCTAATAAGGCAACACAATTTGCTAAGATATTTAGAAAAGGTAGAGATTGGGTAGCAAATCACGAGGGAATTTATGACTCCCTTATATTGCCTCAAGCAAAATTATTAGAATATAGAAAAAAAGATATTATTAATTATTGCAGAAACGATAAGCAAAAGGTTGTTTGGTTATTTTTCCCAGTCGTTGTTTTGAAGGACTATCTTTATTCATACGATTTGACAAAGGACGATGATAATCTAACTGAAAAAAAGAGGATAAGTTTCGTTAGGAACTTAGACGCAGCTAATTTAAAGGGATCGTATTTGGTCGATTTTATAACTTTTGGACATATAAAAAATTATATACAGAAAGAAGTAGAAAAATTCTCAGGGTCTATTGCCAGTCTTATTGAAGAAGATAAAGAAAAAAATTTAATTTTAAATAGAGAGAGTAGATAAATCGCTTTTTTGTTCTTCTAGTATTAAAAGGTTACGTGGAATTTGTTTTCCATTTACGGGGCACTCTTACATCTGCAAACTTATTTGGCTGAATACCCCCACTAATTATCATTTTGGGTCTATTGTCTTGGTGCTTTCTTGCAAGCGCCATTAGTTTTTTATGCTTAACATGGCTATATAAGCAGGTATCACTGTTGGCCGCTCGTTGTTCATTTTCCGCGTAAACATAATCTCTGGGGATTTCAAGGATTCCATTAAAAGACGTTTTCCAATTCATAATAAGAATCCTTTTGGGAGATAGTGGAAATGTCACTTCAATATCTTTATGTTGAAAACCGCCATCACCAAAAAATTTATTCTTAACTTTAGCTGTCATTCTTCTGGATATAGGATTATCGCTGGTAATAAAAAAATGATTTTTTGCTTGCCCAACAGACCATTTCATTTCAAATAATAATTTGGCTAATTTGTCCGCTCCCTCCATAGCAATTAATGTTTGCTCTTTTGGTACATCAACAGAGTAGCCTGATGAATTGAGAAGTTGTTCTCTTGCTTTATTTTTTTGTTCTTCGCTTAATTTGCGACCTTCTTCTTTTTCAAAATCACGAATACTTGCTTCAAATGCTCTGTCGTCAGTTGCGGTAACATGGGCTTTTAATGCGATTATATCCGCATAAAGTTCAGCACTCATTTTTCGCATGGCAGTTGTTCTAAAGTACATTATTGCCAAGAAGGTGGAAAAATCAGCTTTTTTTTGATCTTTATCCGGTATTTTACCGTCTAGAATGTTGCGATATATGGGGGCGGCTTTTGCTTCTACATCTGTAATGTAATCATCCATTAAAGTATTCATTGATCCATCTTCCATTTGGACTGAATAGAAATGTGTCTCTACAGCGGTATTTTCAGTTGTAGCAGAGCGTGGTTCGTTTGACTTTGTATCGTATGTCCAAACGTGCCCTTTAGGAGAATGACCTGCGAAATGCCGTAGATGCATTTGTGGAATTATGTGGTGTTTTTTACCAGCCATTACGTTTCTTAATTTGTTTTGATTGTTACCAATGATAATAAATATCAGGGATGATTGATATTACTTTTGTGCCCTACGGCCTAATTCAGCAACTAAATCCTCGCTAGATATTCCTCTCAAATCTGAATTATTATCTTCAATGCTAAAAACGGCTTTGCGCTGATCGTTGATGGCGATTTTGCCGTAGGCGTTGTAAGTAGTCATTGCGTGTTCATGGGCAATGTTTTGGCTGATTGCCTTAAATT
>JALEGO010000422.1 GCA_022763165.1 Flavobacteriales bacterium | reverse complement strand
TACTCACTAAATAACTTGTGTCTAATTTGAAATGAGTCATGGCTAAATAATTGTCTTTCTTTTGTTTAATGATTTCCTCGCCCATCTTAAGCATCTTTTTGTATTGTTTACTTTTTTCTGAAAAAATGTAATCAACTTTAACAAAATCATAGATTTCCTGCTCTGTTGCAAGCATGAGTATTTCTTCCAATAATTGTAGATCAGATATCGAAACAATGATATTCTTCTTTAGCTCAAACCCACTCTGATATTGAGTGCTCGTGTTTCCTGTAGTTTTATAATCATAGATTTTATTAAAGGTTATTAGATCGACATATATTTCATCTTCCTTTATTTGAAGTGTCAGAAGATCTTTTTTGAATGCATCTATTCTTTTATTGATTTCTAGATTACAAGCTTTAACTGTTGCTTCCTCTTGATGCAAGGCCATAACAACTAAATAACGATCAGCCACTTCGTTCGCAAGAATCCTTGTGTTGATGAACATTACGGAGTCACCAATAAGATGGACAGATTGATTTTTTGGAAGATCTAATCCTGATCCAGAATAGGCTTGATAATTTCCATATGCCGAACTGTTCAGATCATGATAAATCCTATTTTCCATGAATTGTTGGTTGCCGCTTACCTGAGCTTGATATGCATTCGATATGAAGAAAATGCAAATTGAGATTGATATCTGTAATTTTTTCATTGATTTTTTCATGCAACTTAGAATTCAAAACATTTATGTGTTCAAATGACGTTTGCATACTTTTTGCAAAACGTTTTGCAAGGCTTTTCAATAGTGAAGTTTCATCGAATCACTAAATTTGAAATGTGACAGAACAGGAAAGGAAAGCTTTGGATGATTTGATTAATGATGTTGAACAAACGTTGAAGTCCTCATTTCCTGAAGTTCAAAAAGACATAAAGCGCTGGACTAAGAAAGAAATCGGTTTTTGGCAAGACGATTTGCAAAAAAAAACTGGAGGAAGACTGAGTGAGCGATGGTTTTATGACCACATCAAAAAGGATAATCGTTCTAATTTGCCGAGGATTGATGCTTTGGATTTATTGTGCCAATATGTAGGAAAGGAGAATTTTGACAGTTACCTATCACAACAAAATGCGGGTGAAAACAAGTCTCTAAAGAAGGTAGTTTTAATTGGAGCTATCATTTTGGTAGGTGCCATCATCTTTGGGTTTTTCTCGAAGAGCGAAAAGAACTTTGAACTCATCTTTTATCAGAAGAATTCTATGACACCTATAGAAATCGGGAAACACGGAATAGTGGAAATATTGTCCCCCGAAAATGAACCCATGATTCTTGGAGTGGACTCTAACGTCATTTCCTTTAGTCACAGTGCTTCTAAGGTATTGGTGGTGGCAAAGTTTCCAAATTATCGTGTTGATACCATTGAGATAAGCAATGAATTTAAGGATCATCGGATTTTTCTTGAACCTGATGATTATTCATCAATTCTTCAAATGTTGTCTAATAGAGACTTAGAGGATTGGGAAAAACGAAAGGTTCAAATGCAGAAAATGATTCATATGGATGCCATGATATTTCAGGTTTCACCAATAAGTGGTATGGCTATTGATCTATTAACAAGGGAGGATTTCATAAATCAGATTATGCTACCAACATCAAGTTCTAGATCAATTGAAATACTCCATACCGAATATGAGAATAAAAAGATTGTTAGAATGAAATTTCAAAGAAAGGAAAAATGAAAAAGATCTTCTTGCTTAAGTGTTTTGTAGTTTTTGTTTTAGCAGTAAACTCACAATCAATGGAGACCGATCACATCAGAATGTATTCGGAAATGGAACAGCATATTTCGCGTGAAAGAATCAATCCTGAAGAGCTGGGCTCTTATCGATCTGAGATGGCTCCTTTGGTGAGAGATTTCATGGACCTCTCGAACATATTATTGAGAAAGAACTTGGAACAGGGCGTGGAAGAAGTTGCCGAGAAGCAGTTAAGGAATATTTTCGTTTCAGATTCTTCCAGGATTTACCACCCCTACTTAAACATATCCATTTCAGATTCGAGTGTGACTCTTGATGAATACATAGAAGAATTGAAAAGTAAGAGGTTACCAAGAGTTCATATTAGAAAAACCAACTCTGATTCATCGCTTTTCGTTCATTCTATTCTGGGATACGAAGTTGGAAACAAACATGAGATTTACGATTTTACTCAAAAAATTACTTTTCAACTGGTTCGTACCAAGAAAAAATTCGGTGAGATTTATAAAGAAGTTTGGCACTTGAAAATAGAGGAGGTAGGGAAACCTATTTCCATTTATGATCAAAACTGACAATCAAATCCTGACAATTTCCGTTATCAGTTTTCTTGCTAACAGTGGTTGCGTATTTGTTTCCGATCCAAATTCTATTCTTAGCGAGAAATAGTGTGTCAATTTCATGCTCTATAAGATCGTTGAGGTACTGTTGCTCTCCCGCCAGTGCTGATTTATCAAAGGATAGTCTTACTCTATAAAGCTTCTTCCCTGATTTTTCATATTCCTGAATACCTTGAACTTCAGCCACACTTGTTGCAATGTCATACTCACATGGTCCGGACCCTTGCGAACAGGAGAATAGACAAATAGAACATATAGCGATAATGGTTTTGTTCATTACAAAATGATATTCTTGACAAAATAAAGGATTTCAGTCAAAGATTAAAAGGGGCTTAAAAGACCGGAGCCTAATCCAACAGCAATGGCAACTATTAATATGGAAATGGTAATTTGAATCATTCTGAAAGTCGTTTTTTTCAAGGCCAATTTGCCAATAATTGCGCCTAAGAATGCACTGACAATGGCTACGCTCAATATTTCCCAATTCTCGAGAATGTTCAAAGTCTTCAGTTTTGACCAATATATTGTCAATCTTGTCAAATCAACGAGACATGCGATGGATATTCCTGTGGCAATAAAGGCTTCTTTGCTCAAACCAGCCTTAACTAGAAACATCGTTCTCAGTGCTCCTTGATGTCCTGAAAGGCCGCCAAAAAAACCACTCAATACTCCTCCCGGAATGAGGTGCTTTGGTCCGAGTTGATAGTTTTTGAATTTAGGTACTGCTTCAAAAATCACAAAAAAGATCAATAAGAAGGCAATGATCATATTGACAGGAGTAACTGTAAACTCTTGAAAATTGATTTTATACTTAAAAAAAGGATCTAAATCCGATAGATAAAACAATAATTGAGCCCCAATAAATGCACCTAACATGGACGGGAGTCCAAACCTTAGAAGTACCCCAAAGTTTACCCATCTCTTTACTAAGGCAAATTTGAAAATGTTATTGAGCAAATGCACGATTCCAGTCATAGCAATGGCCACTTCCATTTCGAAAAAAAGGAAGAAGACTGGTGTCAACATTGTCCCCAGACCAAAGCCAGAAAAGAAAGTTAGTAGTGAAGCAATTAAAGCCGCAACACCAACTATGATAAAATCCATCGTGACTATTTACCCATTAGACCTTCCAAACCTGGTAGCATACCTGAAGCAGCTCCCTGCATTTCCGACTCATTCACTTTTTCTGCATTTTCCAATGCTTGATTTAGTGCCATAATAAGAAGGTCCTCAAGTTCTTCTGGATCAGAGGTCATTAGAGCAGGGTCGATTTTAATTTCCTTTATTTTTCTATTTCCGGTAGCAATGACAGTCACTTTCCCATTACCAGCTTCGCCTTTGACAGTAACGTTGTCCAATCTACTTTTAACTTCATCCATTTGTTGCCGCATATTTTGCAGCTTATCCATCATATCTCCAAACATGTCTCTTCTGTTTTGATTATTCTAGTTTTAATATTAGTTCTTGCAGTATTTCTTGTGCAGCTTTGGAAACTATTGTACCTGGTCCAAAGACTTTTCCCACACCAGCTTCATACAGAAAGTCGTAATCTTTTTGAGGAATTACTCCTCCTGCTACTACATAGATGTCATCTGAATCTTCTCGCTTGAGCTCTTCAATAACTTGAGGAATTAGTGCCTTATGCCCCCCAGCAAGTGATGAAATTCCGAGAATGTGAACATCGTTTTCAATGGCTTGTTTAGCTACCTCCTGTGGTGTTTGAAACAATGGACCGATGTCCACATCAAAACCCAGATCCGCAAATGAAGTTGCAATGACCTTGGCTCCTCTGTCATGCCCATCTTGTCCCATTTTAGCGACTAAGATTCTAGGTCTTCTTCCTGACTTATCCAGGAACTGTTGTACTAATTCTCTTGCTTTTTGAAATTCCTTGTTATTTTGCACAGCTGCGGAATATACTCCAGTAATTGTCGAAGTCTTAGCTCGATATCTTCCAAATACTTCTTCTAAAGTAAGTGAAATTTCTCCAAGTGTCGCTCTTTGCTTTGCTGCATCTACAGCCAATTCCAGAAGATTGCCATCTGATTGAGCTCCTTTCTTAAGCGCTTCAAGGGCCTTTGAAACTTTTTCAGAGTTTCTCGAAGCCTTCAAGGATTCAAGTCTTGTCATCTGATTTGCAAGAACTTCTTTATTGTTAACTTCTAGTGTATCAATGTCTTCACTGCTTTCCGTTAGAAATGAGTTAATGCCAATGATACTGTCAACTCCAGAATCAATTTTCGCCTGCTTTTTTGCTGCAGCTTCCTCGATACGCATTTTTGGAATACCTTTTTCGATGGCTTCGGCCATACCTCCAGACTCTTCTATTTCCTGCATCAATTCCCATGCTTTAGAATAAAGCTGGGCAGTGAGATGTTCCACATAATATGATCCACCCCAAGGATCAACAGCTTTGCATATATCAGTTTCCTTTTGAAGGAATATCTGTGTATTTCTGGCAATTCTGGCGGAATAGTCCGAAGGCAGCGCAATGGCTTCATCAAGTGCATTGGTGTGCAAAGATTGTGTTCCTCCCATCGCTGCGGAGAGAGCTTCAATGCAGGTGCGTGCAACATTGTTGTAAGGATCTGCTTCCGTAAGACTCCAACCGGAAGTTTGACAATGCGTCCGCAACATCATAGATTTTGGATTTTGCGGATTGAATTGTTTAATCAGTTTGGCCCAAATAAGCCTTCCAGCTCTCATTTTCGCAATTTCCATAAAATGATTCATGCCAATACCCCAAAAGAAGGATAAGCGCGGTGCAAAATCATCAATATCTAGTCCTACTTCAAGCCCTTTTCTGACATACTCCAATCCATCAGCAAGGGTATATGCCAGCTCAATGTCAGCGCTTGCACCAGCCTCATGCATGTGATATCCTGAGATACTTATAGAATTGAATTTGGGCATCAGTTTGGAAGTATATTTAAAAATATCTCCAATGATGCGCATGGAATGATTCGGAGGATAGATATAGGTATTTCTTACCATGAACTCCTTTAAAATGTCATTCTGTATAGTCCCTGCCAACTGTTCCGGAGACACGCCTTGTTCTTCGGCTGCTACTATGTAAAAAGCCATAATGGGAATCACAGCTCCATTCATGGTCATTGAAACGGACATTTGGTCGAGCGGAATTTGATCGAATAAGATTTTCATATCCTCGACAGAGTCAATAGCAACCCCCGCCATACCAACATCTCCCTGGGCTCTTTCATGATCTGAATCATAGCCCCTATGTGTTGGTAAATCAAAAGCAACTGATAGTCCCTTTTGGCCTGCAGCCAAATTTCTTCTGTAAAATGCATTGGATGCCTCCGCAGTACTAAAACCCGCATACTGTCTGATTGTCCAGGGCCTAGATGTATACATTGAGGCATAAGGGCCTCTCAAGAAAGGGGCCTTCCCAGCAATAAAATTAAGATGGTCTAAATGCTTAACATCATCAATATTGTAGGACGATTTTAAGTCAAATCCTTCATTGGTTTTCCAAGTGTCCTCTTGAGAAATTTCTGATTCCGTTAGATCGTCCCAGGCAATATTGGAAAAGTCTATTCTCTTTCTCATATCGCTTCGGTTTTATTCTGGTTTTGCCTTGCCAGCCATCCCCCTTGGGTTTCTGTGGCTTGAAAATATCTCCATGCCTTATCGCAAATTGATCTTGTCAATTCTTCAAAGAAGTATGATCCTTTTGCAGGATCTATGACCTTATCTAAAAAGGATTCTGCTTTGAGCAGAAGTTGAACGTTTCTTGATAACCTCTTAGACTCAAAGGAATTGCTGCTATCGAATGAACTGTTAATGATACCATTTGCTCCACCCAGCACAGCAGCGGTCACTTGAATTGTCTGATTCAATAAATTATCATGAGATTCTTGTGGGTTGGTATTATAGCGAGCAGTGTTTAGTCTTCCGATTAATCGAAAGTTATTTGAGGTTTCATAAGCCTTATCAATTCTATTCATTAGAGTTCTTAAGGCCCTCAGTTTAGAAATGTCCTGTAGGTAGTTTTCAGAAACCTTTACTTCAACTACAATAGGAGCTGAACCACTTTGATTTAATAGGGCTTCATGATATTGAGAAAGTATTTCATGGGTCTCTTCAACAGTATCTCTTTGGTTCGAATAGATTAGAAATGAATGAGATGCAGGAATGGGCTCGGAATTTAGCGGGTTTAGAATGATATTGTTTGGATGCTGAATAAATTGCCATTCCTGTGATGAAGGTTCAGAAGTAGGACGAACATAGGTCTGAATATAATCGAAGTTTATGTCTTTCGTCAATTTCTTCCACTGATCCGCATTCTTAATATCTCCATTCAGATAAATAGCCTCTGAGCCCAGATTTAGACTTTTCAATATCTCATCATTATCAGAAGCCAGATCACTTAAGTGAAATTCATCTATGATATGCCAATCAGAGCTTTGTTTTTGAGAAGTAGAAAATGGCTTGAAAGACTTGTGAATCGGGCTTAGCTTTATGTCGTCAAGCTGAATGCCGTAGGATAAAAGATCTTCCAGTTCAGGCTGCTTAACAGCTTTTTTGAACAAAGCATTCCATTCTTCAATGGTAGGATTTTGCTCAAATTCTTTAAATAGATTTTCCATTAGCTCACAAAAATATGGATAAACATAGACTAAGCAATAGGGATGTTCATATAGCTAACCTTTTCTAAAATGATATTTAGAACAATCCATTGCGCCATCCTATCCTTCCAGGATGACGTTCATGATTACATAAGTATTTTTAGTTTCGGGTTAAAATCCTTTAGGTTTAAAGTGACGCTTGCACTTTGTCAGGCTCTGTGCTTCTGATGTTGAGCTACATTGAGCTTGACGAAATGTCAGCAGTTAAGTATTAGTTCCAAAATAGCAAAGGACATCCTGGAAAGATTGAATCGTGGAATGATATGAATTTCGGAAATTTGAGATTCTTAAGAAGTGTGTTAATCTTTTTGACGATCCTTTTCTTCAGTAATAACGAACAGGACTTCGCCCTCTTTAGTCATATAATACTTCTCACGGGCAAACTTCTCAAGATTGTTAGGGTCATTTAATATTTGCTCCATCTCAAACTTTGTCTTCTCAATTTCTTCTTTGTAATACTCTTTATCTTGGATTTTTCTATTTAATTCTGACTTAAATTTCCACTGGTCGATCCAGTTATGTTGATCAAAGAAGGTCATCCAAACAATAAAAAAGACAACTGTAAGGACATATTTGTTGATGAGAAGCTTGCGATTTAAGCGTTTTTTTAACCATTCCATGGGCACAATTTATTAAAAATTGAGACTCATAATACTGTATTCTTAAATCAGTTTTTCACTGGTCCGTGTTGATGTGTTCCTCTTTATAGTAAATTTCAATGTGTACTCTGCGGTTTTTTGCCCGTCCCTGATGACTTGTGTTCGAGGCTTGCGGTACTCTTTCGCCTTTGGGATGTTTTGTAATTTTCGCAGAGCTTATATTCATACGGTGTAAATGTTTTTGAACAGATTCGATTCTCTTGTTGGAAAGTCTTTGATTATAGACATCTGAACCTATCGAGTCAGTATGTCCTGTAATTGAGTATGAAAGGATGTCATTGTGGTTTATTGAATCCAAAAACTGAACAAGTTTTCGTTCTTCTTGTTGGTTCAAAGTATGTTGATCATTTTCAAAGTAGACGATGAGAGTTTTTGGTTTTAGCGCTTGAGGTTTTTGATTCACTTCAGAATTTACTTTAACAATTGCAGTGGAAAGAATGGAGCTCTTGAAGCTAGAAAATGATCCTCCTTTTATAAATACTCCAGAATCTAAATTTTTATCTCCAACATCTGCAATGGCAATCTTAAACTTGTATTTGTGGTTTGGAATGAGCTTTTCTTCTATAGTTAGGACCGTGGTAAAACCATCGAACTCATAATCTTTTCTTAGTACAGAATACCTTTCAAGACTATCTCGATTCATTTCCCAAGGATATTTTCCGTATTGTTTCTTGAACCAGTAATATCTTAGTTTGTTGTTCTCAGAACTTCCAATCGATTTGATATCTCTTTTGAAATTAGCGATATAATATTCAGCATTTTTGAATTGGTTGATAGAATTTACGGTAATAGGAGTTTTCCGATCAGGCAAGGTGGCCAAATTAGTCTTGTTACCACTTTCATCCTCTATAACGAAAGCAAAGACATCATTAAATTGAGAATTCACATATTCAGGATATTCTTCCGAACCGAATACAAAGCTAAATGATAGGTGTTCGTGTTCAGGGATGAAATCAAAAGTAATCGCTGTTTTATCAAAAATATTTCCACGAGCGAGGTTGACAAGGTCTTTATCTTTAACTGGTTCCATTGTGGCGGTGAGAATTCCTGACCTCGTGTTGCTTGTATTGGGGCCTCGTGCTTCTCTAGCCCTTCCGGTAGATAAAAAGATTCCATTGGGTAAACCTATGGTTTCTTTGGTATCAGAAAAACTGGCAATTCCTCTTGAAGAGCCTATCAATTTTATATCACTCACTTTTACTCCAGATCCTACTAGAACATTTTGAATCAGACTGTCTGGAGCACTATTAGAAATTGTTAACTGAGCTCTACTAAATAGCGTGATAAATAGAATAAGAAACGCCAGTATTATTCCCTTCATTTGCAGTAATTTATAAAGTTGAAAAATCTTTTACCAGATAAAACTGGCATCAGATACATTGAATTGCACAGTTCATACATTTATGAATTTATGTTTCAATTTAATTTTAATTTTGCATTGAACTTTTCTAGGGCACAACAACAACAACAACAAACTAACAAAAATGCTTAAAAACCTCTCTGCAATTGCAATTGCTATATTAGCAATTTGCGGTCAAGCGTATTCTCAATTTGACAATTATTTAAAAGATAAAGTACCTCCAACTCCCAATGCTGCCTCCTTAGGTAAATATGGTGAAATTCCTGTTAGTAAGCACACTGGAACACCTGAAATAAAGATTCCTGTATACGATTTCGTTGCAGGAGATTTGAGTTTACCCTTGAGTTTGAGTTATCATGCTAGTGGAATCAGAGTTAATGAAGTTTCTAGTTGGGTAGGTTTGGGCTGGACCTTCAATGCTGGAGGAATGATTTCAAGAACTGTGATGGGAGAACCTGATGAGGGAGGCACCGTCTTAGGAGATTATGGTCTTCATTTAGTAGATGGATGGTACGAATCTTACGGAGCAGTTCAATTGGATGGGAATTCGCCTGAATCAGATAGGGTTGATGCTCATAATAGGGTTATAGACTCCGAGCCAGATATGTTTTTCTTTAATTTCTCAGGAGTTTCGGGGAAGTTTTTCTTCGATGAAAATAGGGAGGCCCATGTCATTCCAGAGCAGGGCGTAAAGATTACAGCGAATTATGATGTCAATCAACAGCAATTTTTAGGTTTTACCATTATCATAGCTGATGGGACGCAATACATTTTCGGGGGCAATGATGCCATCGAGAGAACAGCTTCTTATAAACCTCAGTTTCCGAACCTCACTCCGGTAAGAAACGCTGCATGGTATTTGACCGAGGTTCGGTCTGCCACTACTCAGGATGTGATTCATTTAGATTACGAGCGTGAGTACTATATGTTTAGAAATGTAGGTTCACGACTTTATAGAAACGAAGGGCCAGGCGTATGTCCTGTTGATGTTGATTTTCATAGTGATGTATATCAGTATGATGGACATCTCAATAATACAGAAAATCAAATGGTTACGGAAGTTGAAGGACTTAGACTTGTAAGGATTGAATCAAGCTCATATTCAATCGATTTCGAAGCTACCGACTTGAGGAATGACCTTGATCGTTGGACAAGTCCTTTGGTCATCTTTCCTGCTAATAATTCGGGTGCATGGTTTAACCACCCACCCAAAAGACTTAATGATATTGTAGTTAGAGGCAAAAATTCGGACATTCTTAAAAAGTTCGCACTTGGTTGTGATTATTTCGAATCATTCTTTCAACCAGGAGGTTTCCCAGGTGATGGCTCAATCGATTATAACATCAATAACAATATACAAGGTAACCCAGATGACTACCGCTTAAGATTGAGATATTTTGCTGAACTCAGTAATGATTCACAAGATAGCCTAAAGCACATATTTACATATTTTGAATCAGATTTTCCCGAAAACGGATTGAGCATGGAACTTCCACCGCGCAAGACCTTTGCTCAGGATGATTACGGATATTTCAATGGAGAAATATTCAATAATACCTTGATGCCAAACCTGAGCTTGGAAGGGCCAACAGGGAACGTGGTATCTTGTCAATATGGGGCAGACAGGAGTCCCAAATTTCCTGAGATGTTGGTTGGGACTTTGGCTAAAATCATATATCCTACTGGTGGAATATCATCTTTTGAATTTGGTCCCCATCAGCAACAAAAAACGATTCTTACCACACGCGAAGCCACAGGTTTTTTGGCAAATGATAATGGCGTCACTTGTGGCAGTTCGAATCTTTCAGGTGCCTTTATTGGCTATCCAATACCTTTTAATACTTACCCT
>JALEGO010000421.1 GCA_022763165.1 Flavobacteriales bacterium | reverse complement strand
ATTTCGCCTTATTTAAATGCTAGCCTTCTTGATCCTAAGGAAATCTGTAGAGACGTAGAAAATGCCTATCATTCCGGCACAATTCCTTTAAATGCTGCGGAAGGGTTTATCCGGCAAATTCTTGGATGGCGTGAATTTATTAGGGGAATTTATTGGACTTATATGCCTTCCTATGCACAAAGTAATAGTTTGCAACATACCAGGAAATTACCGGATTTTTATTGGTCTGCTGACACAAAAATGAATTGTGTCCACCATGTGGTAAAAATGACTAAACAAGAAGCTTATTCTCATCATATTCAAAGACTCATGGTTACGGGGAACTTTGCCTTATTAGCTGAGATAAATCCTCAGGAAGTCCATGAATGGTATCTCGCGGTTTATGCAGATGCCTATGAATGGGTAGAACTTCCGAATACAATAGGAATGGCCCTTTATGCAGATGGGGGGGTGATTAGCACAAAACCTTATATTTCTAGTGGAGCTTACCTTAATAAAATGTCTAATTTTTGCAAAACATGCCATTATAACGTTAAAGAAAAGTTTGGAGACAGAGCTTGCCCTTTTAATTATTTGTATTGGAATTTCATCATAAAGCATGAAAGTTGGTTAAACAAGAATCCCCGGATGAAGTTTGCCTACAGCAATTTAGAAAAAATGGCTAAAGATACACAAAAGAAAATTAATTTAAAGGCAAAGAATTTCCTAGATAATTTGAAGCATGATTACGAATAGACATGATAAAATTGATACGCAATGCCAGAACTTCCAGAAGTAGAGACAGTTTGTAGAGGGCTTCGTCCCTACTTAGAAGGATTTGTTTTAGATTCAGTTATTCTCAACCGATCTGATTTGAGGTATCCTTTCCCTCCAGACTTTAGGAAATGTCTTCGTAAAGTTCGCGTAAAAACGGTAGATCGAAAAGCAAAATATATTCTTATCCATCTCGAAAATAATTATACTTTACTCATACACTTAGGAATGTCAGGACGGCTTTTAATAAATCCTAAGGCTCCGTCAATTCATGATCATGTCCATTTTATTTTGGAAGAAGGAAATATAATTTATAAAGATCCGCGTCGGTTTGGATTTATGGATCTCATCCCAACTGCAAAAATTGGGCAACATAAATTTCTTAAGAAACTTGGGATAGATCCTCTTTCAAACACATTAACTAGTACATATTTGGAAGCTCATTTTAAAAAAAGAGAGGTCTCTATTAAAAAAATTTTATTAAGCCAAAATATTATAGCAGGATTAGGGAATATTTATGTAAATGAAGCTCTCTTTGCGTCTGGAATTCATCCCAAAAAAAATTGCAATGAGTTAAAAAGCAGAGAATTAAAAAAACTATGCGAAGCCATTAAAAGCGTGCTTAAAAAAGCTATTCTTTCTGGAGGATCAACTTTGAATGATCATCGTCAAGTTGATGGAACATTAGGGTATTTTCAACATGAGTTTAAAGTATACGGCAAAGAAAATTTGCCTTGTGAACTCTGTGCAAATCCTATTAAGAGAATTGTACAATCCGGTCGTTCAACCTTTTATTGTGAATCCTGTCAAAAACAATGACTAATTTTTACTTAAAGAATTCAGTTAAGAAAACTCAACGCAAGGAAATAAAAAATGAGTAAAAAGACCCTCTTTTGGTTTCGTCAAGATTTACGTCTTTCTGATAATCCTGGTTTATATGAGGCTTCCCAGAATGGGGAAATAATTCCTATTTATATTTTAGATGATGTGAATTCGTCTTCTTTTAAAATTGGACAGGCGAGTCGATGGTGGCTACATAATTCATTGAAGAAGCTTAATGCAACATTAGATAATAAATTAAATATTTATCAAGGCGATTCAAAAGAGATTATTATTAAACTTCTCCAGGAATTTGATATCAACGCAGTGTATTGGAATCGATGCTATGAACCTTGGCGTATTCATGTCGACTCAGAAATCAAAGCTATCGTTAAAAACGTGGGCGTAGACTGCAAGAGTTTTAACGCTTCTTTGCTTTGGGAACCCATGAATATCCTTAAAAACGATAACACTCCTTATAAAGTGTTCACCCCCTTTTACCAAAAGGGATGCTTGAAGGCTAAGATCCCACATCAACCTTTACCAAAACCTCACAAACTAAATCTTATAAAAGATTCTAAAAATTCTATAGAAATCCATGACTTAAAACTTTTAGATTTGATTCCCTGGTATACATCCATGAAACCTTACTGGGATATTGGAGAAGAGGGTGCGCATGCAAGATTAAATGAATTTTTAGAAAAAGGCTTAAGAAACTATAAGGAAGGACGCAATTATCCTGCAAAAGAACATGTATCACGCTTATCCCCTTATTTACACTTTGGAGAAATATCTCCTCACCAAGTTTGGTTTGCTGCACAAGACCACTGTGTCAATGATCCTATGAACCTTGGAGATGCTGCCTGTTTTTTTAGTGAACTTGGGTGGCGTGAATTTTCTTATTACTTACTTTATCATTTTCCAGATTTGCCTCAAAAAAACTTTCAAAAAAAATTTGATTATTTCCCATGGTTAACCGATTCAGAAGCATTAAAAGCCTGGCAAACAGGGAAAACCGGCTACCCTATTGTTGACGCTGGCATGAGAGAGTTGTGGCAAACAGGGTATATGCACAATCGGGTGCGAATGATAGTTGGCTCTTTCTTGGTAAAAAATCTCCTTATTCATTGGCACCGTGGCGAAGAGTGGTTTTGGGACTGCTTGGTTGACGCCGATCTTGCAAATAATAGCGCAAGTTGGCAATGGATAGCTGGGGCAGGTGCCGATGCTGCACCTTACTTCAGAATATTCAATCCCATCACGCAAGGGGAAAAATTCGATGCAGAAGGAACATATACACGTAAATTTGTCCCAGAACTCGCACAGCTTCCAAATACTTATCTTTTTAAGCCTTGGGAGGCTCCAGAAGCTATTTTAAAAGAGGCCGGAGTAGAATTAGGTACGACCTATCCTAAGCCAATTATTGATCTCGCATTTTCAAGAAAAAGAGCTCTT
>JALEGO010000420.1 GCA_022763165.1 Flavobacteriales bacterium | reverse complement strand
GGCTGCTCAGACTACGATATTCCTTTAAACATCTATGTGCTGCTAATGGAGCGATTGAAGCCATATGCATCAAGTATAATGTTTGGAGAGGCTTGTTCCACAGTACCGCTCTTTAGGCAGAATAAAAAATAAGTTTCAAAGACCTTCCTGATGATTATTCGGAATTATATTCTGATTTAATAGATTTTTTAGATCATTTCATCAAAAAACAACGCATGAACCTTGCTTCAACTGGCTTATTTGCGTAATTTCGTAATTAAATTCTACTGATAGGCAACCACATGCTCCTTGGAGCGTCTTACTGTAGTCAAAACTACTGGCTATGACGAATAAATGGACCACAACCTTACTTACACTGCTGCTTGCAGCTTTCATTTTTTGCCAAGATACTGCCGCCTCTCATGCTGTTGCTATCGATATTGAATATCAATGTTTAGGAGGCAATCAATATCAAATTACTTTAAACCTTTACCGAGACTGTGACGGTCAAGCTGCTCCCACATCTGCTAATGTGAATATTTCTTCAGCAAGTTGCGGACAAAGTAGTAATCTTAACCTTACTGGAGGACAAATTGTTGAAGTCTCACAAGTTTGTCCCAGTCAGATCTTACAAACCTCTTGTAATAATGGTAACCTTCCTGGTATTGAGTTAATTCAATATACTGGAACGTACACCTTTCCAACGGCCTGTCCTGATTGGACCATTAGCTATAGTCTTTGTTGCAGAAACGCGGCAATAACGAATCTTAATGCTCCTGGCAGTGCTAATCTATATGCGGAAGCAACACTTAATAACACGGGTGGTATTTGCAACAATTCACCAACGTTCTCGAATCTTCCTATTCCATATGTGTGCTCTAATCAATTTTTAGCTTACAATCATGGAGCAGCAGAACCAGATGGAGACAATTTGACTTATTCATTGATTCAACCACAAACTGCACAGGGAACTACCATTTCTTATTCTAGTGGAACTTTTACTCCAACGAACCCATTGAACACCACAGGAGGAGTAACTTTCAGTAGTGCTACTGGACAAATTGATTTTACACCTTCCGCTGCTCAACAAGCAGTAATTTCAGTATTGATTACAGAAACCAATTCAAGTGGTGTAGTTGTGGGAACCACAATGAGGGACATGCAAGTTGTGGTAATAGATTGTCCAAATAATCCTAGTTCACCAACAGCAACCGGAATTGATGGTACTGCAAACTTTGTGTATGATGTGTGTTGGGGCAATTCATTTTGCTTTGACGTTTTTACAAACGACAATGACCCTGGTGAAATTGTGACGTTATCTTGGAACAATGGTATTCCAGGAGCAACATTTACCCAAGTAGGATCCCCTCATCCAACAGGAACCTTTTGTTGGTCACCATCTCAATCGGATATAGGAACGCATTATTTCACAGTAAATGTGGAGGATGATGCATGTCCAATAAAAAGTTCTAATGCTTATACCTATCAAATTAATGTAATCAACAGCAACGATCCAGCTGTGGATGCAGGACCAGATACGTCCGTTTGTGCAGGTGAAAGTGTTCAGTTAAATGCTACTGCTGGAGCAGGAGCTGTATTTTCATGGACTCCAACAACTGGCTTGAGTTGTTCGAATTGCCCTAATCCTGTTGCGACACCTAGTTCAAATATTTCATATGTAGTATCAGCATCTTACCCAAGTGGGTGCACCCGAACGGATAATATTACGATTTCAATTGCACCTGGACCATCAGCCTCTATTTTCCCAGTAGACCCTGAAATATGTTCAGGTAGTTCTGTTACACTTTCTGTAAACACAGCTGCTGGAAATGGAATTCTTTGGGATGACGCTTCAGTAGGCACCTCTACAGTTGCTGCCCCTCCAAGCTCTGGTTACTTTGGAGTAGAAGTTACAGGAGCAAATGGCTGCGTGACGAGAGATAGCACTTATATCTCTGTGAGTCCACCCCCTCCAGCAGCAGTATGTAATAATATATATGTTACACCAAACGGTGTTGGTGATGGATCATCCCCAGCAACACCTACAGACATTTATACTGCCATTTTGAACTCACAGTGTGCTAACGCTACCATTAAAATGGCACAGGGAAATTATACCTTGGATTCTGCAATAACTGATATTGTTGGAGCTGTTACGATTGAAGGAGGATATGATCCGGCAGCAGGTTGGGTGAAGTCCAGTACCGCTGGCGCAACTCACATTACAAGAGCTTTCAATGGAACGAAATTAGACGGTCCTGGAAATATTCCTCGACTTTCAGCATTTGAAATCAGCAATGCTAGTTACTTCAGATTTCAAGATCTTACGATTGAGGTTTTGGATGCTCCCGCAGCTGATTCATTTGGTATCTCAACTTACGGGATTCAAATGGTGAATTGCTCCAACTACGATATTGTAAGATGTCAAATCATTGCTGGAGATGCTTCGGATGGTGTTGACGGAGTTAATGGAGCAAACGGACAAAATGGAGGAAATGGATTAAATGGTGGTGCAGGAGACTGTCAAGGTGGTAGCTGTACATTTGGTGCAGGATGGCCTGGTGGTGCCGGAGGAGCTGGAGGTAACGGTGGTGGCGGTGTTGCTGCTGGTGCTAATGGAACAGGTCGCGATGGTGGCGGTGGAGGCCCTGGTGGTCAAGGTGGTGATGAATGTGCTAATGACAATGCCATGGACGGAAATGATGGGGGCTCATCAGCGAGTGCCCCCGCGAATACTGGTGCAGGTACAGCAGGAAATGAAGGCAATCCAGGTACCGATGGTACAAATGGAGCAAATGGCGTAGCAGGAAATAATGGAGTAAATGGCGTAGTAGTTGGTGTTAGTACCCACGGAATTACAACAGGATTTTGGGAGCCGGGGAAAGGTGAAAGTGGAACCGATGGAACTGGTGGATCCGGTGGTGCAGGCGGTGCTGGTGGAGGTCGACAAACAGGAGGAATACTAGTTGATAAAGGCCCAGGAAACGGTGGTGCCGGAGGTGGTGGCGGAGGCCAAGGCGGTCAAGGCGGTATTGGAGGCTTCGGTGGCGGAGGCTCATTTGGAATCTACGCTGCGAACAATGGAGCAGCAGGAAATATTCAGGACTGTAACGTAGTCTCTGGAAATTTCGGCACCGGAGGAACTGCTAGCACCGGTGGTACTGGAGGCACTGGTGGAAACGGTGGAAACGGAAATACAACTTGTACCGCGGATATTGGCGAAGGTGGTGACGGTGGTGACGGTGGCGATGGCGGTGATGGCGGAGACGGCATGGCAGCTACTGATGGCGCAAGTGCAGATATATTTGTTTCAGGAACACCACTTACCAATGACGACTCGACTTTTAACCTTGCAGGTCAACCAGAAATTCTTGTAGATAATATTTCTTGTACGAACACAGATATTAACTTTAGTTCAGCAGCGAGCAACTCTTGGGATCTAGATGTTGTGGCTACAAATCAAAACCCAACAGGAGCAAATGTGACTACACAATACACTTCTGTTAGCAGGAAGGATATTCAGTATGGTGTAGACATGTATACTGGTTTCTTAAATGTTTCCTTTACCTCAAGTATATTACCAAACATTGAAACCAGCTTAGACTCTGTGGGGCCATCTACGTATATGGTATGTGTTGGTGACACAGGAGCGTTTTGGCCAGATATTCCCGGGATAGCCTATGATTGGGATTTTGGAGGATCTACAAACCCAAATACTTATAACACAAGCTATGTAGGAGGTGTTCAGTTCAATACCCCAGGAACTTATGATGTGACACTGAGAGTGAGTACAGATTGCTGTGGATGGACCAACAAAGACACTATCACAATCATAGTTGATGCTAAACCAACAATAACACTTACCGGAAACACAGAAATCTGTAAGGGTGATAATACAACGCTTACCGTGACGACAAATGGTGATTCCATACATTGGTCTCCATTTATTGGTTTGAACACTGATACGGGTGCAGTAGTTGTTTGCAATGCAAATGATACAGTTAACTACGTAATTACTGTTCAAAGTACTTTCGGACAGTGTTCTGCTGACACTACGCTTCAAGTAAATGTTAATGAAACACCTGATTTATCGAATACAAGCACAGTTGGTTCAACTTGCGGTAATGATGGATCTGCAACAGTAACACCTACTGGGGGAAGTGGAAATTATACATATCAATGGAATGATCCTGCGAATCAAATAACTGGAACAGCCAACAACCTCTATACTGGAAATTATAGTGTTACTGTAACGGACTTGAATACGGGTTGTCTCGACAGCACATTCGTTTTCGTGCCCAACTCTAACGCACCAATGGTGTATATTGCAAATGCAAATAATCCATTATGTTACAATGGAGTAGACGGTTCAGCCTACGCAGGAATTAACAATGGAACAGGCCCCTTTACTTATACATGGTTAGATGGTGGTGGAGCCACTTTATCCAGTGGTGTTGGTCTCGATTCATTGGTTAATGTTTCTGAAGGCACCTATACTGTTAGCATAACTGATGCTAATGGTTGTGTAGATGACTTTACATTTACATTGAATCATCCTGATTCTGTTTATGGAATTATAACAGATAGCACGAATGCTACATGTTATGGTCTTTTTGACGGAATGCTTGAAGTTCAAGGAGATGGTGGTGTTGGAAACTTCTCTTATCAATGGGATGATCCTGATAGTTCGACTACTCAATTAGTGGATAGTCTAGATAATGGCACTTATACAGTTACAATTACCGATGGAAATGGATGTACAAATACTTTAACGATCACATTCCCTGTTGTGGGTGCTATGCCAATTGTAATTGATCCAGGTGTCGATGATACTGTTTGTGGTGCAACACACAATTTGAATGCTGTACCAAGTGCGTTAAACGGCCATTGGATTCTAAATTCAGGTCCAGGAAATATCACGTTTAATCCTTCTATGCAAGATCCAAATGCTAGCGCTTTCGTTTCCCAGTATGGACTATATGAATTACTTTGGGTGGAAGATAACGGAGCTTGTTCTGATACAGGTTCAGTAGAAGTATTATTTGTAGAGCAGCCTATTGCTGATGCCGGAAATCTTTTTGGGTCCGTATGTGGATTGGATCATAACTTATCTGCGGTGCCTTCTGCAGGTACAGGAACATGGTCGATTATTGCTGGAGCATCCACAGTGACATTCAATCCAAACGTGAACTCACCTAACGTGAGTGTCCAATTTGGTGCCTATGGTGTTTACACCCTGGAGTGGACTGAAGATAATGGATTTGGTTGTGTGTCTTCTGATCAGATAAATATTACAACAGTCAATTTCAACGTCAATGGTGGATCTGGCGATACTATTTGTGGAAACCAATATACCTTTAATGCAGTTGCTCTTGGAAACAATGGACATTGGATTCAAGAAGGTGGACCGGGAACTACAAACTATAGCCCCTCAAACGGATCTCCAACGGCAACAGCTACGGCAAGTCTTTATGGTATCTATGACTATGCTTGGGTTGAAGACAATGGTGTATGTTATGACACTGCAAGGATTTCTGTACAATATGTGGAAATGCCAGTTGCCAATGCTGGATCCGTTGTGGATACAGTATGCGGTTTAACGGCTAATCTAAATGCAATTCCTTCAGTTGGAACTGGGTCTTGGTCATTGGTTAGTGGAGCTGGTACTGTAAGCTATAATCCTGGTACTGCAAGTGCAAGCACAAGCTTGACACTGTCAGCATTTGGGAATTATACTTTCGAATGGACAGAGAATAATGGTCACGGTTGTATTAATAGCGATCAAGTGTCTTTTGTGGCGTTCAACCAAGTCACACCGTTCATTATTACTCCCGATACCTTTGTTGGTTGTCTGCCAAGGTTAGAGGTCAATTTTTCAAATTATACCGATACAACTGATCTTCTTGGCGTATTCTGGGACTTTGATGATGGAACTTACTCTCAGTTGTATGAACCCACTCATACATTCACAGGAGAAGGTTGTTATGATATAACACTTACTTCTAAAACACGTTTAGGCTGTAATATTGATACAACTTATGAGGATCTTATTTGTGTTTACCCTCTTCCAGATCCAGACTTCTATGCTGATCCTCCCTCAGGAACGATCACCGATAACTGGATTCAGTTGTATAACGAATCAACAGGAGCCGTAGACTACGTTTGGGAAATTGAAGGTTCTGATACCTTGATATATGAGTTTGAACCAAGACATCCATTTCCAAATGATCCTGGCATCTATTCCGTTTGTTTAACAGCAATTACTGATAAGGGTTGTGAAGCCACTACTTGTGATGATATAGAAATAAAAGATGTCTTCTCTATATATGTTCCAACGGCATTTACACCCAACGGAAATAACAGAAATGATAGATTTTTCCCTGTCATGAATGGAGTTTTAGATAAAGACTATCAATTCATAGTATTCAATAGGTGGGGAGATGTAATCTTCCAAAGTACAAAACTTGGTGATTCATGGGATGGAACTGTTATGCAAGGAGGTCAAAAGGCCCAAGCAGGAGTTTACATCTGGAAAGTAGTTGTAACGGATATTGAAGAGTTATACCCAGGAAGAACCTTCACTGGTCACGTAACGCTCATGAGATAATCTTCAGAAGGCATATCTTTGAATCATCAGAGATTCAAAGGCTAAATATCTTTTCAAGCTTTCAGGAGCGTTATTCGTTGCACTCTATGTTGTCTTTTGTTTTTATAACAAATTTGCCCTAGACGACTTTTATTTCATTTATGAAATTAAGGACAGTTCGATATTCAATGCCCTAGTTAAGGAATATGGTCGAGCTAGTTCAAGATGGAGTTCAGTATTTGTCAACTTCACATTTTTGAAGTTCTTTGGTTGGAATGCATTACTGATAACAAGACTGCTCCAACTTTTTATAGGCTGGTACTCAATATTGTTCTTAATTAGAGGGTTAAAAGAAAAATGGAAATTTCCTCTTTCGAACTCTGGTTGGACGGCATTGTTCGTCCTAATGGTGCTTTTTTTCCTTACAATCAACAAAGCGGAGACCTGGTTTTGGTATTGTGCTTCATTTACTTATTTATGGAGTGTTTTTGCACTATTTTTTATAATAGGAAGCATTTTCCAAAAAGAGTCACTCAAGAATTACCTGATATTGGCGATCAGTTCGGTCTACTTCTCAGGAACAAGTGCCCCTCTGATATTAATTTTTTTCCTTGGCTTACTTATAATCGGGTTTAAAAGAAAACTAAATCGGCAGGGTATAGTATCAAGCATTCTTGTATTAATTGGTTTTATTATCCTTTATAACGGCCCTGGTAACCTTGAACGAGAGTCTTATTTTGAAGAAATGGGATGGATCCAAATAGTTTGGATTAATATTAAATCCACCATCAAAATATTGGTATTTAAGATTTGGCCATTGCTACCGTTTGCCCTTTGTTTATTTATGCCCATCTTGTTCATCCCCCAAAAGTTTTTCGATGGCTTCAAAGGCATAGAGAAAATTGGAATTGTTGGTCTTTCATCAGCCCTTTTTGTTGTTTTATTCATGCACCATCTTCCGATCGCATATAAAATTCAAGATATAGCACCAGATAGGACAATGACTCCGTTTACCATATATTTTTTGGTATATCTTTTCATCTTGACACTACAGCTGAATAGAAAATTTAGGATTAATCCTAAAATAAGAATGAACTTACTTCAGGTATCATTGGTCTTAGTGTCATTGATGGTTATCGGAACATTCGTTAAAGAGATTTGTGTTGCCTCTGATTATGCAAAAGCCAATGAACAGCGAATGGAACTAATAAGTGATTGTGAAGACGGAGAGGAACTAATTCTATCTAAACTGCCTCCCAGCGGATGGGTCATGTCGGCAGAGGTGGATAGCAATCCCAATCACTGGAAGAACGAACATTTAAAGAATGCACTAAATACGAGCTGCTTGTTTAGGATAGAATAGAATACTTAGACCTTCTTTAAAACCTCTTAGTACGCCCGCTCGTTATTGCCCTGAACGTAGTTAATGAATGCTTTGTTGACCACTTTATTTCCCCCTGGTGTAGGATAATCACCAGTAAAATACCAATCACCAATGTGTTTTGGACACGCTTCATGTAAGCCTTCAATACCCTGATATATTATTTGAACCTCACAATTTAGATCTTCAGGTGTAAGCAGCTGGGCAATTTTGTTTGAAATTTCTTCAGGATTAAAGGGTTCGTAAATCTCCTTAACGTAGTTAACAACTTCGTCTTTTGGTAGTTCAATTTGACTCAAACATTTTTGATATACATCATCGATGATGGATTCCTTTCCCCTTTCTTTTAGCAAGGCTATTGCGGCTCTGAAAGCCACAAAATCCCCTAATTTTGCCATATCAATTCCATAACAATCTGGATATCTGATTTGCGGGGCAGAAGAAACGATAATAATGCTCTTCGGACTCAACCTTCCAAGCATTCTGAGGATGCTTTTTTTCAATGTGGTCCCTCTGACGATTGAATCATCAATAACAACCAAATTATCAATGTTGTTACGCACTGTGCCGTATGTAATATCATAAACATGCTCTACTAAATCATCTCGCTCTGTGTCTTCAGTTATGAAGGTCCTTAACTTGGCATCCTTAATCGCGATTTTTTCAACCCTAGGTCTTCGAGAAATCATTTCGGCAAGCTCCTCATCATCTAGCATTTTGCTTTTTATTTTGTTGGTTTTTACCTCATTGAGGTAGTCTTCAACACCCTGGACCATTCCGTAAAAAGCAACTTCAGCAGTGTTTGGAATAAATGAAAAAACGGTGTTCTTTATGTCAAACTCTATAGCACGGAAGATTGCTGGACAAACCAATTTCCCTAATTTCTTTCGTTCTTTGTAAATATCAGCATCACTGCCCCTAGAAAAATAAATACGTTCAAATGAGCACTGTCTTGTTTCTAAAGGTTTACGAATTTCTTCTAGTGTAAACTCTCCCGATTTTTTAATAATAAGAGCATTTCCTGGAGGAACTTCTTGAACATCTTCCAGCCCCAATTGAAAAGCGGTTTGCAAAGCAGGTCGTTCAGAGGTAATAGCGACTATTTCTTCATCTGCATAATAGAAAGCTGGACGAATCCCAGAAGGGTCTCTTAAAACAAAGCTGTCACCATGTCCCATCAAGCCTGCCATGACATACCCACCATCCCAATCCAATGCTGAGTTCCTAAGTATTTCTCCCACATCTAGGTTATTGGCAATGAGATCTGAAATCTCTTTTCTGCTGTTGCCCTGACTTTTGAATTGATCAAATAGACTCTGGTTTTCCATGTCTAGGAAATGTCCTATTTTCTCCATTACCGTGATCGTGTCGGATTTTTCTTTGGGATGCTGACCAATATCAATAAGTATTTGAAAAAGCTCGTCAACATTGGTAAGGTTGAAATTTCCAGCAAGAACAAGATTCCTGGTTTTCCAATTATTCTGCCTTAAAAATGGGTGGCAAGATTCGATGCTATTTTTACCATATGTTCCATATCTGAGGTGACCAAGAAAGACTTCTCCTGAAAAAGGCAAGTTTGTCTTAAGCCACTGAGGGTCTTTTAAAAAATCCTTATCAATGTCGCCAAAAGGCCTGTTTATTTTCTCAAAAACATCTTTGATAGGGTTACTTGAAATGGATCTTATCCGACTGATGTATCGCGTGCCTGGGGCTGTATCCAGTTTTACATTGGCAACGCCCACACCATCTTGGCCTCGGTTATGTTGTTTTTCCATAAGAAGGTACAGCTTGTTGAGACCATAAAAACTTGTACCATACTTTTCTCTGTAGTATTGCAAAGGTTTACGAAGCCTTATCATTGCAATACCACACTCGTGTTTTATGAAATCGCTCACACTGCAAAATTAACGCTGAAATCGCTCACTTCTAATTTTTTTGAATTTTTTTTCTGATTGACCCAACCCCTTGTTCTTATATGACGTAATTATTAAAAAGACCTGATATGCTAACATTTTCTAATTTAGATCAAAAGGTAGTGAATGCCCATAACAGAAGAGTTGATAAAAAAATGTGTTGGCAATGAACGTAGAGCGCAATTTAAACTGTATGAACTGTCTTTTGGTTTTTTGATGAGTGTTTGTTTGAGATATAGAAAAAATAAAGATTTGGCACAAGAAAGTTTGAATACTGGTTTTCTTAAAGTCTTGAAAGGCTTGAAAAGCTACAAGACTAATGTGCCTTTTATTGCTTGGTCCAAACGAATAATGATAAACTCTATCATCGATGAATTTAGAAAAGAAAATAGACAAAAAGTAAATTATGCCTTTGAGGAGAATGGCACCCTTGAAAACCTTATGCACAATGTTGATTGGAATGCTGCAGATGAAAATTTTGATGCAGAGGAGCTTCGCTCGCTACTGTTTGAACTTCCAGATATGACAAGAAAGGTATTTAACATGTTTGCTATTGATGGCTATAACCATGGAGAAATAAGTGAGATGTTTGGTATTTCTAAAGGGACAAGCAAGTGGCATGTGAATTCAGCCAGGAGACAATTACAATTAATGGTAAACACTAAAATAAAGTCTAAGGAAATTAAAAAATGAAAGGCATCGATAACATAGATGATTTGTTTAAAAAGAAATTTGAAAATGACCAGGTTTCCATGAATCCTGGATCATTTGAAGATTTCAGTGCCTTTGTTGAGGGAAATGAAAAGAAAAAGCGCAGACCATTTCTTTGGTTGTTATTATTCATTCCTATTGGAGTTTTACTATTCCTTTTTAATCAGACACCTCAGGAAATAGAAAAGTCATTCCAGGATAAAACACCATCTAAAATCTCGGAACTCGAAACTTCAATAACTGAAAAGAAACCAGAAAGTGACACCAAAGAAAATTTAGATTTTCCTGCAAAAGAAAAATCTGTAAAGCTAGATCTAAATACCCAAATTCATGTTGATGATAGAATAATAAAAAAACCGCATTTAAAACAAGCTACTCCAACTCCAATAAATGAATCTTTAGAAACAAGCGATGCAAAGGATGATATGATTCAATCTAATGAGTTGAATACTGACAATAACAAGGAAATTGTCATTGACAAGGAGAATTTGCCAGCCTTAAATGACACAATCTTCTACGAAAATCTTGAATATATTCCCGTAAACATCAGAACAGAACAAGGCAACAATGTTCCGGAATTTTATGAAGGCCAGAGCAGAAAAAGCAAATATTACACACTTGAGATGACCTTTGGCGCTGCTGTTGCCCCTGCATTTGATAAGTCTGAAGGAAGAAAGTATAGGGATGTCAATGTTTCTCCGATAATAGGAATAACTTATGCCCAACGGCTTGATCAAGCATTCTCCTTGGACCTTGGCCTAGTATACAATTTTAGAGGAGGAATTCAACAAAATTATAAGGAATCCAGCCATGATTTTGTAGCCCAAAAGCTGCATATATTTAATGTTCCAATGTACTTTAACTATAGGTCAGATCGACACAATTATCTACTCGGAGCGCAACTATCATTTATTCCGGCAATGAGCACCAAAAACATTCAAAATGAACAATTTGATTGGTGGACTAAGAACTATGGATACACCAAATTTGATGGTGCCCTTTCTGTGGGCTATGAGTATGTAATCAACGAAAACTTAAATATTGGAACACGTCTGAATTTAGGTTTGTTTGATTTTACAGATGAAGCCATTTTGAGCGGCTCTCATAGACACCGAGACTTACAAATTCGACTTCAAATTGATCATAAATTGAAATAATTTGATGATCAACCCAACCTCTATGAACAGATTGACGTGTATAATGAATAAATAGGACAGATTCAGCAATAGCACTTTTATATAATATTGTTGAATCTACGATACAAAAAACAACTAGAAGGTATGATTTCAGGAAATTACGCAAGTCCTCAATTACTTAGAAAACTTTTTTCTCTAATGGTTGTGCTTCTCTTTACAAGCGCTTCTTTTGGGCAGGTTATTTCTAACACTGGTTCTTTGCCAGAAACTTGTTTTGGCGACTGCGATGGAGCGATGTGGTTTACAATAACGGGTGGGACGGCTCCATACTTTATTGAGTATCAAAGTAATGACAACCCGACTGTGTTTGATACATTTTTGGTTGCTGGCACAGATACAACCTTTAATTTATGTGCTTCTTCAGGTGCTTACACGATTATTGTAACCGATGGCGGTGGTGGTGCGACTGGAGCTAGCCAAACGTTGAATGGACCAAGTAGAATAGCGTACTTAAACCTTGGAGTTGATACTGTTTCTTGTGTGGATACTTGCGATGGAAATATAAATGGATTTGCTGTCGGAGGAAATGGTTCTAATTATGATTATAATTGGAGTAACTCCGGAACTACGGCCACTCTCAGCAACCTTTGCGCAATGAACTATCTTGTGACAATAACGGATGATTCAGGTTGTGTTGGTATCGATTCTGTACCTGTAATCAATAGAGATACCTTGAGAATAAACCTATCAACTAATGATGCAACATGTAGAGGTTTGAACAACGGAAATTCTGCCGCTAACGTTACAGGTGGTGTTTTACCTTATACTTATAATTGGACCTCTTTTAATACAGGTCAGCCTTCTGGTTTCAACACTGACTCTATATTCAACCTTTTGGCTGATACCTTTCCATTGGTTGTAACAGATGGCAACAATTGTCCCATTTATGACACCGCTATTGTGGATGAACCTACGGGCTTAGATATTGATACCACCATTACGCAAGTAGATTGTTTCGGAAATAATTCGGGAGAAATTCACCTAGATGTGTCTGGAGGTATTCCTGGTTATGTATACAACTGGGATCCTGTTGGTGCTGGAACAGATACTGCAGCCACAGGCTTAGTCGCAGGAACTTACATGGTCACCATTACAGATAATAATGGAGCAGGGGCTTGTCCAGAAGTATTAACAATCGTTATAACCGAGCCGGATTCTATTGAAATTACCTTCAACAACACCAACGTTAACTGTTTCGGAGATGCCACCGGCCAGTCAATTGCACTTTTGCAAGGAGGGTCTGCCCCATTCAGTTATTCATGGAATCACACAGCTTTAGACAATGACACTGTAATGAATCTTTCAGCAGGAAATTACGGTTTGACCGTAACTGACGATGAGGGTTGCTCTCAAAATGCTTTAACCACAATAACTCAAAATGATTCTTTAGAAGCAGACTTATCTTCAACGCCAATTTCATGTGCCACTGCAGATGATGGATCAATATCCGCCAACCCTCAAGGAGGCATTGGTAACTATGCATATTCCTGGAGTTCTGGAGAATCAACGCAAACCATCAATTCAAAGGGACCTGGAACATATATTCTAACCTTGACTGATGACTCAGGCTGTGTGAGAATTGACTCATTAGAATTGATTGAGCCTCAGTCAATACAGGCGAACCTGAATATTACTGATGTTTCTTGCTTTAACAATCAAAATGGTTCTGCTGTGGCATCTCCATTAGGTGGAACAAGACCATTCAGTTATACATGGGTAAATATTACTACAGGCACGGTACTTATAGCATTTACAGATTCTTTCGCAACAAGCTTGGACACTGGGAATTACTCTCTTACCATCCAAGATGATGAAGGTTGTACCAGTTTCACTCCGTTCAGTATATCACAACCGGACTCCATTTTGGCTAATGCTACCAGCAACGACTTATCGTGTTTTGGAGATCTTAATGGTATGGCCTCTTCCGCTCCAACTGGAGGAACTGGTGTTTATACATATGAATGGAGCTCTAACCCCGCAGTCGATACTTTAAGTTCAGTTTCAGGTATTGGTGCTGGGTCCTACACCGTAACGGTGACTGATGCTAGTGGTTGTACTGGGACGCAAACGGTTACTATTAATCAACCTGATTCTATAGAAATAGTTTTTGCAACGAGCGATGCTTCTTGTGGACTCTGTGATGGTGATGCTACCGCTACAGTTACCGGGGGTGTTCTTCCATACGCCAGTTTAAGTTGGTCCAATGGAGATGCAGGGACTTTTGCAGATCAGCTTTGTACGCAGTTTTATGATATCACAGTTACCGATGATAGTGGTTGTGTGAGAATTGACAGTGTTGAAATATTAAGCCCAGGATCTATAATATTAAATCCATCTCAAGTTAACAACAAATGCAGTAGTGATAACTCTGGAGAAGCTACAGTATCTCCAACAGGTGGTTTAGGAGGTTATATTTATGCTTGGAGCAACGGTGCTACAGATTCGACAATAACAGGCTTGGACACCGGAACTTATACTGTCACGGTTTCAGATGCTCAACCATGTATCCTTACCCAAACATTTAACATCACATCAAGTCCGGAAGTGATTGTAAACATTACACAGGATAGTGCTAGCTGTTCAAACATCCAAGATGGAGGAGCTACAGCTAATGTCACAGGCGGTACAAGCCCATTTACTTATTTATGGTCTAACGCTCAAACTGATGCTAGTGCTACGAATCTCGGGATAGGATTTCACTATGTGACCGTGACCGATGATTCGGGATGTGCGGCCATCGATTCTCTTGAAATTCAGCCTAAGATTACCATAGTATCAGGAATTACTATTGTAACGGAAGACTGTAATGACCTTTTATGTGATGGAACGGCTATGGCTTCTGCATCTGGTGGAGCAACCCCTTATTCATTTTCCTGGTCATCAGGTGTTGTTGTATACTCAAACTTTGATTCATCTTTGGTCGATAGTGTTTGTGGTGGTCAATTAATTGTTATCGCACAAGATCAAGACGGTTGTGAAGGGACCGATACTATAATTATGCCAGTTGCTCCTACAGTATTGCAAGTGGCTGATAGTATTGTAGATATTTCGTGTAATGGTGAGGATGATGGAGAGTTTCACGCGTTAGTGACAGGTGGAGCCCCTCCCTATAGCTATAGCTGGAGTAATGGTGAAACGGGCACATTTATTGATAGTTTGGCACCAGGAAGTTATTCCGTAACTATAACCGATACGAATAATTGTGTAGTAGATACTTCTGGTGCGTTTATCAATCCGAGTCAACTTATAGCTACCGGAAGTGGAACAAATATCACATGTAATGGCAGTGGAAATGGAACTGCAACTGCAACTGTCATAGGCGGAACAACTCCATATGATTACCTATGGCCAGTCAGTGCTGGTAACCAGACGACTGCTACTGCGACTGGGTTAAATGTAGGTAGCTATGTGGCTACTGTTACTGACGCTAGAGGTTGTACCGATACCACTCTTGTGATAATTTCAGAGCCAAACGGCATGCAATCTAGTGGATCGTCCAATCAAACAACGTGTTTTCAGGATAATGATGGGACCGCATCAGTAACGATTACTGGAGGGACTTCTCCATATAACTATCAATGGGATATTAACACATTAAACCAAACAGGCATGACAGCCACGGGTCTAAGTGCTGGTACATACTATGTAACCGTCAGCGATGATAACAGCTGTACCCTAGTTGATTCAGTAGAAGTTACAGAACCAGATCAGTTTACAGGTAGCTCTTCGGTATCAAACTTATTGTGCTCAAGCGATAGTAATGGAATTGTAGTTGTTACAATCGCAGGTGGAACACCGAACTATACTTACTTGTGGGATGCGGCAGCTAATAACCAGACAACTGCTACTGCCACCGGACTAGCTCCAGGAACCTATGGATTAACTGTCACAGATTCCAGAGGGTGTGATTCAGCAACATCAGTTACAGTAACGGGTCCTCCTATTCTTTTAGGAAATGTGAATGAATATGATATTACATGTGGAAATGGAAATGACGGAGCTGCAGCAATTCAACCACAAGGAGGAACAACACCCTACAGCATTTTGTGGTCAACGGGTTCTACCTTGGATTCTTTGTCAGGATTAAGTCAAGGAACTTATTACGTGACGCTTACTGATGATAATAATTGTACAGTTATGGATTCAGCAGTTATCTCTGAACCACTACCGCTAGCTGCCAACGTCAATGTAAATGC
>JALEGO010000419.1 GCA_022763165.1 Flavobacteriales bacterium | reverse complement strand
TGAATTACAATTGAGAGGAATAGCTCATTTAAAGCATACAACACTATATTACGAGGAACTTTAAAATTACAACAATGATAATTGAATTATTAATCGCCATTACATTATCCTTCGCCTTGAGCACACTTTTTATAGGTCAAATAATTAAAATGTCTCGAAAGTTCAACTGGGTTGACCAACCTAATGAGCGGTCTTCTCATCAAAAGGCTACCCCGACTTTGGGCGGTATTGGAATTGTGTCAGGTACTCTTATCACTTCTTTAGTTTTCAATTCACTGGGACGTGAATTGTATTTATTCCTCGGTCTGGGTTTTGGCCTGATGATTTTGGGAATCATAGATGATAAAAGAGATTTAAAGGCCAGAACTAAGATTATTGTTCAATTGATATTTGCGTCTATTGCAGTACATTATGGTTATGGCTTACATAACCTCCATGGTTTGTTTGGGCTATACGAAATCTCCAACTCGCTGACATATTTACTAAGTATTGGATTTATAATTTTTATGATTAACGCATTTAACCTTATTGATGGTATTGATGGACTGGCTGGTGGATTAGGAATACTCATTTTTGCGACTTTGTCTTTTGTGTTATTTGAAATGCATTATTTGGAGTTCTCCATACTCTGTGCAATTATCGCGTTTGCTTTAGTTGGGTTTTTGGTGTTTAATTTCAACCCTGCGAGTATATTTATGGGGGATACCGGGTCAATGGTGCTTGGATTTTGGATGGCTTTAATGGCTTTAAAAATCATGAGTGAACCTAAATTTGAAATAGGAGCTTATCAATTTGATACGGTAAATACTTTAGCTGCAGTTTTAATGATCCCAATTTGGGATGTGTTCAGGGTTTCATTCATTCGGATTATGAAGAATAAAAAACCCTGGAAAGCAGATCGAAATCATTTACATCACGCCTTAATAAAAGCTGGCTGCAATCATAAAATTGCTGCAAGTCTGATGTACTCGCTATACCTATTATTATTCGGCATTTCAATTTTGTTGAACATATATTTTAAAATGACTTATGCAGAGCATATCCTAAGCTTGCTCATAGTGACAATGTTGAGTATAGAATTGATTAATATAAGATTAATGGCTTTGCTTAAACATAAACTTCAGGAGACCAAATCTAGGTTCGTTGAAAAGGTGCAACACAACATATTAATTGAAAACAACTTAAATTAAAAGTGATGAGTAAAGGTGAGAGTAGTACGCTAATATATTTTCTAGATGATTCTAAAATAGTTGCGGAGTTTTATGGAAATTATTTAAAACATAAATATCGAGGTAAAGTCTTAATTAAGACTTTTACAAGCTTGAAGGAAATGTTGATTGCGATTGATACAAGGTCTCCGCACATAATTTTTACAGATTATCATTTGGATGGAGAAGACAAAAGTGAAGGTAAGGGCGACAGGTTATTGAAATTGACAAAAGGTATTCCTATTGTTTTCATATCTAGCGATCTTGACATGAATTTGGCTGTTAGGTTATTGAAAAATGGTGCAACAGATTATGTTGTAAAGGATGATGAATTTTTGGAAAATTTAGAAAGAGTTTTTCTTGAGATAGTCGAAGCTCAAAAGATTCATGTTGAACTATCTTGTTTGCAGGAAGGGTTAAACCGGAAGGTAAAACACCTGGCTTTGGCAGGGATGTTTTCTGTCTTGGTAGGGGTGTTGGTTTGGTGGTTTTGAAATTATCGGCCTTGATACAAACCGGGTCATTCGCAAAAGTATCTTAAAGTGGAGGATAGGGGAGTCGAACCCCTGACCTTTAGACTGCCAGTCTAACGCTCTAGCCAACTGAGCTAATCCCCCAGATAGCGCAAAAATAACCAATATTTTTATTGAAACGACATTTGGCATGAATAACACTGATTTGGTGGAATAAACTAAGCTAATTCTATTGGTAGAGTATTTTATATTGCATCTGCGTCATGATCAACTCATGCTTGGATACCAAGTATTCTTGATGAGCCAAAATCAATTGTTGAAAGGAACCCATCAAGGTGAATACGTCCACTTTCCCATTTTGATATAACGCATCTGTTCTTTCTAAAGAAGTCTTTCGAATCGCGAAGGCTCTTGTCTTAGAATCATATGCCTGTTGTTTGCTTTTTGTGGCCCACTTCAAGTTGTCAATATGATCACTGACACGTTTTTGCTCCGCTTCCAAACTTAACTTCGCTTCAGAAATGGAGATTTTTGACATTTGCTTATTCAGCTTGTTGATGCCTCCTCTTATTATAGGAATTCTTAGGTTCAAACTAATAGAGTAGTTCAGGTTGTTTTGAAATTGTTGTTGTAATGGTGTAGTTCTTTGCTCAAATGTGTAAGCTTCACGTAAAATGGGTTCAGAAGAAACAAAACCAATGGTGTCGTATCCAACAAATGTAGTCCCGACAATATCTTTTCTAGCTCCTGAATAGCCTGTCCCAACAAAAGCATTTAGGCTTATTCTAGGCAGGCTGCTCAAGCTGTTCTTTTGAGCGATCTTTTGTGAACTTTGCAGCCTGAATTTCTCCGCTTCGATGCTTGGAATATATCCAGGTTTTGAATCTATTTGCCCAGGAAAACCATCTTCAGGATCAATATCTTTCAATTGAAAAGCAACGGTTTCATTTAACAAATTTAAGAGTCTTTGTTGCCCTTCCAAAGCCATGAACTCATATGATTCAGCTTGCAAAAGGGATAGTTCTTGACTTAATTTTGCCTCTTCTAAATCTGATTGTGGTTTCGAGCCAGCCTTGACCTGAGCATCTATTTTTAAGGAAAGCTCTTTTAAGTCCCGACCATATTGACGCATAGCCTTGCTTAGCTTTTGATTCATTAAAGTGTTGAGGTATTGCTGAGCCGTTTCGAAACGAATGAGTCTCTTTCTATGCTGTATGTTTGCTAAATTGGAACGATCCAGAGCTTTGGCAGATCGGTAATCCAACACATTAGAGAGACCATTAAAGAGGTTTAAGGAGCCTTCTACACCCATGCCTCCAGTTTGAATGCCGTCCAACACAAACTGATTGGTAAAGGGGTCAATGGTTTGGCCGAAATTGTAAGTTTGATTGGCAAAACCATTAACTTCTGGAAGAAACTGAATCTTTGATTGTTTGAGCTGGGCTTCACTTTTCGCTCTGTTCAATTCTTCCAATTTCAGATCAATATTACCGAGAGTTGCTAGATCTAGGCATTGTTCTAAACTTTTTGTTTCCTGTGCTACCAAAACACGGCTGCACATAACTAAGATTATGAGTAAGGTTCTTGGATTATTCATAACGTAAGGCTTTAATTGGGTTCATCCAAGCTGCTTTCAAGGTATGATAGCCAGTAGTGATAATGGTTATGAATATCACTATTACAGCCGATTGCACAAAAGGAAGTAGGTTGAGGTCAATGTGAGAAGTAAAGTCTTCAAGCCAGCTATTCATAACAAACCATGCAATGGGCCATGCAATTATGGTAGCTAAGCCAATTAGCTTTAAGAAATCCTTTATGATTTGTATGATAAGCTGCCCTAAGGTCGCTCCCATGACCTTTCTTACACCGATTTCTTTTGTTCTTCGCTCAATTGTAAATGCCGCTAAGCCAAATAAGCCAAGACAAGAAATCAAAATACAAAGGCCAGAAAAATAATTGAAGAGCTGCGCCAACTTTCCTTCTTTTCTGTGGAGGTCAGCCAACTCCTCATCTAGAACATTGTATTCAAAGGGATAAACAGCGCCAAAATCGGCCCATTTTTCCTCTGCCAACCTAATTACTTCTGAAAGTTGATCCTGTTTCGTTTTGATGTGGACGATACTAGATCGGTTTTGGCGATCACCCATTGCCGCCATTACTATAGGAATCGGTTCTCTATGAAAGGAGCCGTATTGAAAGTCCTTGACCAAACCTATTACTTCTCCTTTTGGTAGTGCCAAATTATTGAGGATACTGTCTGTTGGCCACCCCAGATGAAGTCCCACAGGATTTGTCGTACCAAGCATTCTCGCAGCTGTTTCATTGATAATGAATTTATTCGTTTTATCTTCTTCAGATTCAGGGTCAAAAGTCCGGCCATCAAGTAGTTCATAGTTCATGAGCTCAAAATATGGAGCATCAACATTCATGATGTTCATAGTGGCCGTTTTCGTCATACCACTATCAACGTAACACATACCGCTAAAGCTTATAGTCCATGCGGCAACTGCACTTGATAATCCAACGCCCTCTATTTCGGGTAAGGTTCTAAGCTCAGCATTAAAAGCCTCTACATGCTTAGCAATGGTTGAATCTCTAACTGAAACCAGCAAAACGTTGTCATGGTCATAACCTAAATCCTTGTTCTCCATGTACCTCAACTGGTTGTGTACAACAATGGTACATATTAAGACAATCACCGAAAGGGAAAACTGAGTTGTTACAAGGACTTTGCGTAGTACACCACCCGCACCTTTAGAGTTCGCATTGGACTTTAAAGCATTTTTAGGTGATATGGAAGCCAAAAAGTAAGCAGGATATGAGCCTGCGAATAAACCAATTAAAAGAGTCATCAGTATAAGAAAACCGTAAAAACTCCAACCCAAGTTTGAGATATTCAAATCGAGCCTGGTCAAATCATTGAAAATGGGTAAGGCTAACTCAATAATCACAACTCCAAGAAACATGGCAACGAATGACAGACCAATAGACTCTGACAAAAACTGCCTTCTAAGCTGTTTTTTTGAAGCTCCGTTTACTTTACGTACAGCCACCTCCTTGCTTCTTAAAGACGCCCTGGAAGTTGTGAGATTCATGTAATTTATGGCAGCGATGAGAATAAGAAATAAAGCTATCGCTCCAAATGAATAAATGTACATGTATGAACCGCCTGCAGCTCCGTAGTCATAATCATTTGAGTTTAAGTAAACATCTAAAAGAGGTTGATAAATAATATCAGCCGTGGCTTCTACTTGTTCACCCAAATCACTCATATATTTCTCATAAAAAGCGGGCCATTTATCAGACAATATTGTGACATTATTTTGATCGTTCAATAATATATAACTGATGACGTTCAAATTCCAGAAATTCTGGCTTTGAAACTCCATAGAAGCCATATCCACAAGTGCTTGAAAGTTTAGGTTGGAATTCTTTGGAAGGTCTTCAACAAGTGCAGTTACAGTACAGGTTAATCGGTTATTTATTTTGATTTCTTTACCAATAGGGTCTTCGTCTCCAAAAAGCTTATTTGCAATATCCTCACATAGAACGATAGAGTTTTTGTTTTTCAATGCATTTTGATCGCCATTGATGAACTTTACATCAAACACTTCGAAAAAATTTGAATCTGCATACATGCAGTTTTGACCATAGAGGCTTAAGTCCCCATATTGGTAAAATGGTTTGTTAGCTAAGGGAGCCATCCTGGTATATGCAGCTATTTCTGAGTATTCTTCTTTCAATATGGGTCCCATAGCGAAAGAGGTGTGGTAAACCTTTTTGGCTGTAGCATCACCAATCTGAAACTCCATTCCAACCCGGTAGATTCTCTCTTTGTTTTGATGATAATCATCATAACTCAATTCATGTTTGACATATAAAAAGATGAGAGCTGAAGAAGCTATTCCCAATGAAAGTCCAATCAGGTTAATGCTTGTGATTAGAAGGTTTCTTTTGAATCTTCTAAGGATTAGTAGTATATAGTTTTTGATCATTCTGTTAATGTTTTATTCGTAGCGTAAAGCGCTTATAGGGTTCATATTTGAAGCTTTAATGGAATGATATCCTACAGTGAGTATTGCTATGGCGATGATGAATATAATCGCAACAAAAAAGGTCCAGTAGGGAAATGCAACATGACTCACGAAGGTGTCAAGCCACTGATTCATTAAAAAATAAGTAGTAGGTACACTAAGCAAAAGGGAAATTGCGATTAACCTTAAGTATTCGCCAGTTAAAAGGGTAAGTATGGCATTGGAGTTACTGCCCAATACTTTTCGAACACCTATTTCTTTTGTTTTCCATTCAATTACAAATGAAATGAGCCCTAACAGACCAAGACATGCAATCAAAATGGTAAGAAGAGAAAAGTATCCAAACAATGACATAAGCCGCTTCTCACTAGTAAAAACTCTTTTGAAATCTTCGTTAAGGTATGCATAGTCAAAGGGGAATCCACCAGCTTCTTCTTTCCAAATAGTTTCAATTTCATCAAGAGTTTGTGAATGGCGACCATCAATCTTAATACTCAGAAATTGTGCCCAACTTGGACGGAGATAGATGACAAGTGGCTCTACTTCAGCACGTGGGGAGGTCAAATGAAAATCTTCGATGACACCAATGATTTTTCCCGGCTTTGCGGACCACCAAACCCTGAAAGGGTTTCCTACAGTATTTTGCAAGTCTAAGAACTCTTGAGCTCTTTGATTTATAATGTACGCACCAAAGGAGTCGGATGATAAAGTACGATCAAAATCTCGACCTTCAATAATCTTTATACCCAATGTCTTAATAAAATCATGGTCAGTACAAATACTCCTCATTCCATAATCCTCTTCCTGGCCATTCTTTTCTACTTTAAAACCTTGTGTTGAACCACCTCTTCCAGGGATTTGGTTCGAAAAAGAAGCACTTTCGACTCCAGTTACACTTGAAACAGCGGTTTTAAAAGAGGTATAATTTTCCACCAATTTGTCATTAGCGTTTAGAATAATGACACCTTCTCCGGTAAAGCCCATATCTTTCGATTCTAAATATTGCAGTTGTGCATAGATGACCAAAGTGGATGCAATTAAAACGAGAGCCACTGCGAATTGAAAAATGAGCAGAGATTTACGAAAAATGATGGATCGGTTGGATTGTAAACTCCCCTTCAGAACAGTCAATATCTTTTGTTTAGAAAGTAGATATGAGGGTAAAATTCCAGTTATAAGCAGCGCAAATGAAAATATTACGACAATAGCCATAACATTCTCCAAACTAAAAATTTGAGTGGGGCTTAATTTTACATTTAAAGCCTCTGAAATTGGGCTAAGACTCAATTCCACAATACTAAAAGCAATGCCAAGTGAAAGGAATAGAATCACCAAACTTTCAATAAAGGACTGCTTGAGGATGTTCCCACTGCTTCCACCCAAGGTCTTTCGAATGGCAAATTCCTTTTGTTTTTTCTTGCCCTGCGCAAGAAACAAATTGAAATAGTTGATACAAGCTATACCAAGTATAAGCAATGCTACTATGGCAAAGACTAAAATCATCGTTTTATTTCCATGCCGAAAAAAGTCTCCAACGACTTTGCTTTCGAGGTATATGTCTTCCAGCTGTTCAGTGTGAGGTTCAAACTCTTCATCCACATCTTCTCCATATATTTTCTTGTGCAAAGGCATCAAACCTGCTTGAACCTGATCAATATCACTTGCATTTCTAAGCATAAAGAAAGTCTGATAGTTCCAATTACTTCTATTGACCATTACGCTGTCGCCTTTCGTTTTTAAAAGAGTGGTGAATGAGGCGACAGCGTCATACTCAAACTGGGAGTTCTTGTTAAGGTCCTCCATAATACCTGTAACCAGATAAGGGTGGTTTTTTTCAAGTTCTATGAACTTTCCAAGAGGCTCGACTTCCCCAAAAAGCTTTTGAGCAAAGGTTTCAGATAAAACAATCGAAAAGGGCTTGTTTAAGACATCCTCTGCATTCCCTTTTAGCAGTTCGATGGAAAACATTTTGAAAAATGCCGAGTCCACATAAGAGAACTTATTGAGACTGATGTCTGTGTTTTTATATGAAACTAAAGGGGAACCGTCCATAGTACGGCAGGTAGATTCAATTTGCGGAAATTCATCTCTAAGATCTTTGCTTAAAGCGGCTGGTGTCCATGGAATGAATTGACTGATTTCGCCTCTTCTAAACGATTCATAAATCACTCTGTGAATACGGTCTTTATTGACATGAAAGCCATCGTGACTCAATTCGTAATTCACATACATGGTTATGATGATACAACTAGCAAGTCCAATAGAAAGCCCAAAAATGTTGATAAAGAAGGGCACTTTGTTTCTGAGGATCGACCTGAGGGCTAATATGAAATGATATAACAACATCTTGATGGGTTATGAAAGAACTTGTTGAAGGTTTGTTTTAACAATGTTCTCTGTAACAATTCTACCATCGAATAACCTGATGACCCTGTTTGCAAATTGCGCGTCTCTTTGTGAGTGTGTGACCATTACAATTGTGGTCCCTTTCTCGTTTAGTTCGTTTAACAGGTTCATAACATCGTCTCCATTTTTTGAGTCCAAGTTTCCTGTGGGTTCATCAGCAAAAATGATTGAAGGATCTCCTACCACAGCTCTTCCCACGGCAACGCGTTGTTGTTGTCCTCCAGAAAGTTGTTGGGGGAAATGATTTCTTCTATGCGCAATCTGAAGGGTTTCTAAGATTTGTTCCACTTTTTCTTTGCGCTCTTTAACCTTATATCCTTGATAAATCAAAGGCAATTCAACGTTCTCAAAAACCGAAAGTTCGTCTATGAGGTTGAAGCTTTGAAACACAAACCCAACATTATTTTTGCGCAAGTGGGTGCGTTGTTTTTCATTGAATTGTGCTACTTCCGTGTCTAAAAATTGATATGAACCTGAATTTGGATTGTCAAGTAGACCGAGAATGTTCAGAAGGGTTGATTTTCCGCAGCCGGAAGGGCCCATTATAGCAACAAACTCACCTCTTTTAATTTCTAAATTCACTCCTTGAAGTGCTGTGGTCTCAATTTCATCAGTTCTAAAAACCTTTTGTAGACCTTCTGTTTTAATTATACTTTCCATTTTATTATTGTTTAATGTTTGTTTATGCAGGTGAACCTTATTCAATTATTAATTCATCCTTTTCCACATAATTTTTGTAGCTCGAAATAATCACTTGTTCGCCTGGCTCAAGACCAC
>JALEGO010000418.1 GCA_022763165.1 Flavobacteriales bacterium | reverse complement strand
GCCTGTAATTGGGTGTCAATGTGATGTTTGTTTATCGAAACAACCTGAAGATAAGAGGCTTAGATCCTCAGTTATGGTTTCTGTTCAGGGTAAAAATATTGTTATAGATACAGGACCTGATTTTAGGCAACAAATGTTGCGGGAACAAGTCATGAAGTTGGATGCAGTTGTTTTTACACATGAGCATAAGGATCATGTGGCTGGTCTGGATGATGTAAGGGCATTCAACTTCAAAATGGAAAAGGAAATAGATGTCTACGCATCTGAAAGAGTGATCGAAGCACTGAAAAGAGAGTTTCACTATATTTTTGCAGATTTAAAATATCCAGGAATTCCGAGAATTAATGTTTCCACGATTCAAAATGAATCATTTGATATTGAAGGAATCAAGTTTATTCCAATACAGGTATATCATTATAAGCTGCCGGTGTTTGGATATCGAATAGGTGACTTTACTTACATAACAGATGCGAATCACATTCCAGAGGAGGAAATGGAAAAAATTAAAGGAACCAAAGTCTTAGTGCTAAATGCTTTAAGGAAGGAAGAACATATCTCCCACTTCACTTTGGATCAAGCGATCGAAATTGCTCAAAAAGTTAAAGCCGAAAAATGTTATCTGACACACATTAGTCATCTCATGGGTACTCATAAAGAAACCTCAAAGCAATTACCACCCCATGTTAAGATAGCAACAGATGGTCTTGTGATTGAAGTTTAACTGAAAGTTGAAACTAAAAACAGGTCATTGTCTTTATAAGTACCAATTACCTTACCCTTTAACTTTTGTCCAATAAATGGCGAATTTCTTGACTTAGATTTCATCGCATTTTCATCAATAGACACAATCTCATTGGGCTTGAATAATGTGAATTCGGCACTATATCCTTCTGCAATTATTGTGGGTGCTAAATCTAAAATAGCCCTTGGGCCATGAGTAAAGGTTGATATAAGTTCCGATAAGGTTAGCTCATTTGGTACTAACTTCTCATTGAGTGCTGGAAACATGAATTCCAGTGAAGACATTCCAAATGCAGCTTGTTCGAACTCACATTCCTTTAATTCTATGTTTTGTGGTTGATGATCAGAACAAATAACTTGAATGGAGCCCTTCTTTATTGCATTGACCAGGGCTTTTCGATCTTTTTCGGTCCTTATGAACGGTTTAACTTTAAACAAACTATCAAATTCAACAAGCACATCATCTGTCAAAATCAAATTGTAGAAGGATACATCAGCAGTAAGTTTCTTGTTACTGTTTTTGGAGATGTGCTCAGCCCCCTCAGCACTGGAAACACCAGCTATGTGTAATCTGGAATCCGTATACTCAAGCAATTTCAAACTCCTTTCTATATCCATTACCTCACCAATTGAAGGGCTTCCTTTAAGTCCAAGGGAGGTACTTACAGAACCTTCGTGCACGATTCCATTTGGGAATGTGTCTTCGGCAAAGGGGAAGTTCACTATTAAACCTTGGAAGTTCTTTACGTATTCTAATGCTGTTTTAAATGCATGCGTGTTTTTACTAGTGTACTCCAAGTCTGTGAAGGCAACAGCTCCTTGTGCCTTCAGTTCGAACATATCCGTAAGGACTTTTCCGTCTAATTCCTTAGTAATGGACGCAACATTTAAAATGTCAACCGGGTAGGGTACACGTACACCTCGAGAGAAAGATAATGCACTTGAATCATTGCAAGGTCTATCTACACTGAAATAGTTGACAACTTTGGTGAAACCTCCTGCCAAAGCAGCTAGGGAGGCGGAAGTTGGATCTTCTTTGTGCTCATTTCCAGGAAATCCAAGATTCGCTCTAAAGTCAACCCAGCCAGGAGAAATATGCAAATCATCTATTTGGCAAACATTATGGTTGTTTTCATCTATGTTATTTCCTGAAATTTTAGTGATGGTTCCATTTTCCACCAATAAATTCACTTGCTTTTGGTCAAATTCAGATTTTGAATCGACTACATTTACATTTTTGAATAGAGTTCCCACCTGCTAATGTTAACTTAAAAGTCTTATTAAAATGATTTCAAAGGCAAAAAACACCAACGAAATTAAAAGACAATATCTCCAATAGTTTTTACCCTTAACGACCCGGCTCAGTGTTTCACCAATCAATTCAACATTTTTATCTTTTAGCTCTATGACATCAATGTTTGACAGATCAATTACGTACTCGTAAATCTTTTCCATTGAGATAAGAGCGGTATTGGATTCATTCCTTGAATAGTTAAATGAAACAGAACCAAGATCTGTATTGTTTTTTAGATTGTAGTGACCTGATTCCTCGATTTGTCCTTGTATCATAAGGGCTGTTTTATCACCCTGAAATAAATTGCCTGGAATGAACTCATAATTTTTATTTACTTGTTTGATTTTGATGACATTCTTATCCGTGTTTTTTGTTGATGTAATGATCTTTTGATCCTCTCCAACAATGTAGCTCATTTGTCCCGAGAGTTGACTGGTGTAACAAACTTTATAGAGTATTGGGACAAACAAGGCATGTTGGGCAAAGTTGTTGGCTTCAGCACTCAAAGGGCTGTAGAGGACATAGATATTCGCATTGCTTTTCGAATACAAATTCAGAAAAGGATCACCATTTTCCAATTTCATGACATAATCAAAGTCAGCACTAAGATTACTAGATCTAGGGTAATATGTTTGAACCGTTGGAAGGTCCATATTTTTTGGTACTGATTCAAAAATACCTTCAAAAAGTCTCAAATTAAGATTCAATTCCGATACAGCTCTTTCTATTTTTGAAATTCCATTGAACCCGTCTATATTTAGAGCACTCGCCATATTATTGTAAGATGCGAGATTAATGGTGGTGGAGGGTATGATAAGAACTGTTTTACCCAACTCTACGAATTTCTGAATTTCTTGGGTCAGGCCACTTTGTATTTCCGAAAGCCCAGAAAGTATGATCAGATCTTGTTGCGAAAATGCACCATAATCCACCTTACTAATTTGAACTTGATCAAGTTCCACAGTCGGATCTTTTCCGAATAAGGATCCAAGATATATGCTAGAATCTTGTTCATATAGACATAAGGCCCTAACCTTCTCCTTTACCTCAAACGAGAAAAAATAATCGTTGTCAAAGGTTATTGGATGGTCGTTAATGCTTACTGTGCCCAATTGCCAACCAGGTTCAGAGATGGTAAAGCTTACAGATGTGTCTATGCTACTATTCGCATCAACACTAGTACTTGCAATAGCCTTTTGGACACCATTAATGTCTAATCTAATTGGTAAATCCTTAAGTGCATTGTTAGAAGTATTTTTAATACGAATGACAAGTTGTTCCGGATTGTTTAATTGTCTGAAAGGTGTAGAAAACCAACAAGAGTCGATAAAGATGTTTTCATTATTGTTTGCTCGAAGGGGAATGAGCTTAATTCTTAACAACGAATCTTCTTGCTCCGTATCGCTCAAGAAGTTTTCTTGAAAATCTGAAATCACGAACAGCTCGTTGGAAAGCCCTTCTTTTTGACCTCTTAGTCCTAAAAATCTAGATTTTATTTCTTGAAAATTTCTGAAAGCAGGAGATTCTTGAATGAATTCGAGTTGATTCAGTGCCTCTGATTTATTTAAGGGTCTCTCTTGTGCATTCGAAAAATCATTTGTTATCAAAGTGATCTCATCATTGGCATTTAGATTTTTTATGAGGGATTCTGCAATCTTTATAGCTTGATCAGATAACTTACCTTCATTGCCCTCAGCATTCATACTGAATGAATTATCAATGTAAATTCCAATATTCTTCTGTTGGTCGATGGCGTTGTTTTGAGAATAAGGTTTAAAAGGTTGTGCGAAAGCCAAAACCAAGAATACAATGGCTAAAATTCTCGAAGCCAAGATTAAAAGGTGTTTTAGCTTCGATTTAGAACGAGTCTGCTCCTTTATCTCTTTTAGGAATTTTACATTCGTAAATGCTACTTTTTTAAATCTTCTAAAATTGAATAAATGTATAATTATGGGGATGGCAACAGCCAATAATGCATAAAGAATGGATGGATTTAAAAATTGCATTCTGGCAAATATAATTGTTATTCTATTTTGATTTTGAAATCACCATTAAGAATTGAGCATTTTTAACTTTAAGGTATTTGATGAGGTTAGATTCAAGTTTAAAATTTTTCGAACACTCCAAGTCCAAAAAGAGCAAAATCATATTTTACAGGATCTTTGGGATCTAGTTTTCTAAGGTTCATGCTCAGTTCTTCAGTTGCTTTCCAGTCATTTTGGGTTCGATTCAAAAGCCCTAGTTTTCTAGCAACCCTTCCTGAATGTACGTCTAGCGGGCAATAAAGAATACTAGGAGCTATTTTATCCCAAATGCCAAAGTCAACACCTCTCGAATCGGATCTCACCATCCAACGTAAATACATGTTTAACCTTTTTGCGGCAGAACCATTTTCTGGATTGGAAATATGTTTTTTAACACGTTCTTGATGCGGCATTGTAAGGAGCAATTCTCTTAAGCTTAAGATGATGTTTTTCGCAGAAACCTGTTTTACATTTGTTAGAATGGCTTCTTCTAAGGATGAATAACGTTCGTAGATGCTTTTCAAGGCTTTTAGAAAAAAGCTGAGATCACTAGAGTTAAATGTTCTATGCACGAATCCTGAAAGGTTTTCCAGCTCTTTTTCAGAGCTTTCAGTTAAGAATTGATAAGGTTGATGTTGCAAAATCTTTACAAGCCGTTCACCATTGTTGATAATACTTTTTCTTTGTCCCCATGCGATAGTTGCTACTAATAGTCCTACTATCTCTACATCCCTTTTATCCTCAAATTGTTTTGGGATGCAAATTGGATCGCTGTCTATAAAAGTAGGTCTGTTATACTCTTCAACTTTGGCATCCAAGAATTGTTTGAATTCCAGTTGATTTTTGGAGTTAAACTTTGAGGACGCCATCAGAAATAAGTAATTGTCTATCAGACATTCCTGCTAGCGTTTCATTGTGTGTGACAATAACGAACGTCTGCTCAAGGTTTTTTCTTAAGTCAAAGAATAATTCGTGAAGCTCTTTGGCGTTTTTGGAATCAAGATTACCTGAAGGTTCATCAGCTAAGATAATAGCGGGGTCATTGATCAGTGCACGTGCTACTGCAACTCTCTGCTGTTCTCCCCCAGACAATTGATTCGGTTTGTGATCTTTTCGATGAGCTACATTTAGCATTTCCAGAATATTCAAAGCTTTCTTTTTTATGTCAGCATCGCTTTTACCAGCTATATAGGCTGGAATACATACATTTTCTAAGGCCGTAAACTCTGGTAGCAATTGATGGAACTGAAAAACGAATCCGATATTTTGATTTCTAAACTTGGCCAGTTTTTCTGATTTTAGTTTTTCAATTTCTACACCATTAATTCTAAGTTTCCCAGAACTGAACGTGTTTAAGGTTCCAATGATTTGCAGCAAAGTCGTTTTGCCTGCTCCAGATGCGCCCACTATAGAGACAATTTCGCCTTTTTTTATGTTCAAAGAGATATCCTTTAGAACCTGCAAATCCCCAAACGACTTTTTGATATGTTCAGCTTCAATCATATAACAAAAGTAAATGATTAAGTCCTTTAATTATTGTACAAGTCAATACTTTTCATAATCATGAACTATCTATTGAATGTTAGTGAATTGCGATAAAACAATTTGCTTACCGCAAAATGAAGGTTGAATTCTCTTTTCTATGTGATAAATGAAAATTACTTTTGAGAAAAATCCAGTTTTATGAATCTACATGAATACCAAGGGAAGGCAATTCTTAAGAGCTATGGAGTAAGTATCCAGGAAGGAATTGTTGCAGATAATGTTGAAGAGGCAGTTGCCGCGGGAAAAAAATTGAATGAAGAAACAGGTACAGAGTGGTGGGTCGTAAAGGCTCAAATTCATGCTGGAGGTAGAGGAAAAGGCGGAGGCGTCAAGTTGGCCAAGTCCATGGATGATCTTAAAGAGAAGGCAGGTGAGATCATTGGAATGAATTTGGTTACTCCTCAAACTGGCCCCCAAGGAAAAAAAGTAAACAAAGTCCTAATTACTCAAGATGTTTACTATCCTGGAGAATCAGAACCGGAAGAATACTACATGAGCATTTTGTTAAATAGAGAAACTGGCCGAAACATGATCATGTATTCTCCGGAAGGAGGGATGGACATTGAAGAAGTAGCTGAAAAAACACCGGATAAGATTTTTTTAGAAGAAGTCGATCCCGCTGTAGGATTGTTACCATTTCAAGCGAGAAAGGTGGCTTTTAACCTAGGCTTGAGCGGAGCAGCTTTCAAGGATATGACAAAATTTGTCACAAAGCTTTACAATGCATATGTTGGAGTAGATGCCTCTTTATTTGAGATTAACCCTGTCCTAAAGACTTCAGATAATAAAGTGATCGCAGTTGATTCAAAGGTCACTCTAGACGATAATGCACTATTCAGACACAAAGATTTAGCTGAGTGGAGGGATATTTCTGAGGAGGATCCTACTGAAGTCGAAGCTGGAGAGGCGGGACTTAACTATGTTAACCTAGATGGAAATGTTGGATGCATGGTGAACGGAGCTGGATTGGCTATGGCAACCATGGATATCATCAAACTTTCTGGTGGAGAACCAGCAAATTTCTTAGATGTTGGTGGAACCGCTGATGCGGAAAGAGTAGAGAAAGCTTTTAGAATAATTCTTAAAGATCCTAGTGTTAAAGCTATTTTGGTGAACATTTTTGGTGGAATCGTTAGATGCGATCGTGTGGCACAAGGGGTTGTAGATGCCTACAAAAATATCGGTGATATTCCAGTTCCAATTATAGTTAGACTTCAAGGAACGAATGCAGAAGAAGCAAAGAAGCTTATTGATGAGTCTGGCCTGGAGGTGAAATCTGCAATTTTACTTAAAGAAGCTGCGGAGAAAGTTGATGAGGTACTGTCGTAAACCTCCCCATTTTCAAGCCGAAACCTGAAAATATCTTCTTAATTGACGCTCTAGGAGCAACGCTTTCAGCTATTGTTCTTGGATTTGTGCTCACCAGTTTAGAGCAGGTGAGCATGCCTAAAGATGTACTTTGTTTTTTGGCTCTGATAGCGGCCCTGTTCTCTATTTATTCTTGGTTTTGTCATTTTGTACAAAGTATTAAATGGCGCTTTTTATTAACACTAATCGCATACACCAACCTTGCATACTGCATAGTTACAATGGCTGTTTTATTGTCGTATCAATCGCTAATTTCTTGGTTGGAACTTGTATACTTTGTAGCTGAAATTATCGTGATATTGATTTTAGTTCGAATAGAACTAAAGTTGATTCGAAATAATCGATCAAAAACCAAAATTGAACACCAAACCAAATGAAAACTGTTGAGTGGGCTGATTACTGGGGTTATCCTCAGTACTTAATTCAAGTCTATCCGGATCATAAGTAGTACCAATCAACTGATACGTTAAAAAACCTAAAACCGCACCTTTGTCTTCGATAAACACACCGTACATAAAGGTGGCTCCAGCATTAATGCCTTGATCTTCATAGCTTTCAAGGATAGAGTTGTCAGAGGTTCTTTTGCGCTTGTAACTTTGACCGGCATACCCAATATTGGCATGGGTAATCAAAATCTCTTTTTTTCTAATCTTCTTCTCATAACCCAACTGAAGGCCACCCGTAACGTTAGCGTTTTTTGTGATCTCAGTTTTCAGATTTGGATTTCTGATATTGTCGAATTTGGTATTGTCAAGAACATGATGGCCAATATAGCCTCCGAATAGGAAATGATCAAAGAGTAGAAAGTTCATAGAACCCTTAATGTAATATAAACCCTTGTAATTCTTAAAGTATTCGTTGTTTGCCAAGGCAAATGGTCTACCCATTTCCAAGATAAAAGAACGTTTGTAGTCAGTGTTTAAGTTTTCGGGCTCTAATTCCACCTCTTCGTCACTACTCATAGGTTGCTGTGATCTTGCTATAAAAGGTGAGGCTAATAAAGCAATTATAGCAAAAAAATGTAGTAACTTTCTCTTCATATTTGATCGTGATGTCAACTTAAAACGAAGACATTCTTATAACTAATATAAGCATCCAAGAATGATAAAAAAAATATTGATAGCGAATAGAGGGGAAATTGCATTAAGAATAATTAGAACCTGCAAAGAGCAGAATATAGAAACAGTTGCTGTGTATTCTGATGCCGACCGAAATGCCCCGTTTGTTGAGCAAGCAGATGAAGCAGTTAATATTGGGCCCGCGCCATCAAAGGAATCATACTTGCTGATTGATAAAATATTGGATGTCGCAAATTCCAAAAATGTTGACGCCATTCACCCTGGATATGGTTTTCTTTCAGAAAATGCGGAATTTGCTGAGGCTGTTGAGGCGAATGGAAAGATCTTTATTGGTCCCTCGTCCCACGCGATCAGAGTTATGGGAGATAAACTTTCTGCGAAAGAGGCTGTAATGGAATTTGGGGTTCCCCTTGTTCCAGGAACTGAGTACGCGATTGAAGATCCAGTAGAAGGAGCGAAAATTGCTAAAGAAATTGGTTATCCAGTATTGATTAAAGCCTCTGCCGGAGGTGGCGGTAAAGGTATGAGAACTGTTTTTGATGAATCCAACTTCGCGGAACAAATGCAGCTGGCAATCAATGAAGCGACATCTGCATTTGGAAATGGATCCGTATTCATTGAAAAATTCGTCACCTCACCAAGACATATTGAAATTCAAGTGTTGGCTGATAAACATGGTAATGCCGTTCATTTATTTGAAAGAGAGTGTTCCGTTCAAAGAAGACATCAAAAAGTCGTTGAAGAAGCGCCTTCAGCTATTTTAAGTGATCAATTAAGACAAGAAATGGGTGAGTGCGCAATTCAAGTAGCTAAATCTTGTGGATATTACAACGCAGGCACGGTAGAATTTCTGCTAGATGATAAAATGAATTTTTATTTTTTAGAAATGAATACCAGACTCCAAGTGGAGCATCCGGTGACAGAGGAAATTACTGGGGTTGATTTGGTCAAGGAGCAAATTCGAATTGCAGAAGGAAAAAAATTGCCATTTACTCAAGAAGATCTTTCAATTAAAGGGCATGCTATAGAACTTAGAGTGTATGCTGAGGACCCCACAAATCAATTCCTACCTGATATTGGAAACCTCTCCGTATATCGTACACCTGAAGGACCAGGCGTTAGAGTGGATAGTGGTTTCGAGGAAGGAATGGATATTCCTATCTTTTACGATCCTATGATTTCTAAATTAATATGTTACGCAGGAACTAGAGAAGATGCTATTAATAGAATGAAAAGGGCAATTGATGAGTATCAAATTGTTGGAATCAAATCCACCTTATCTTTTGGGAAGTTCGTAATGGAACATGAAAAGTTTATACAAGGAGATTTTGATACAAATTTTGTGAAAGACCATTTTAGTCCTGATAAGCTTAGCACTAAAAACGAAATGGAAGAAGAGGTAGGGGCAATTTTTGCTGCAATCTTTGATAAAGGTAACACAGTCAAGAAACCAATTAATGCATCCACCTCACAATCTAAATGGAAGAAAAACCGTTTATAATGTAACATACGAAAAGGTTTTGCGTAAAATATTTGAATAGATTTTGGCATGATTCTTGGGTTTTGTTTAAAACCTAAAGCCAACAAAATGAAAAATTTATTATACATATCAGGATTGATATTGACGCTTTCAGTTTCTGCACAGACATCAAATGAAATAGTTGATGCTGCAAGCGTTGACAAAGAAGCGCTCTATAATGGTGTAGTAGCTAGAGCTACTGTAGTCGATGGAGATACCATTCCAATGGTTATTTTGCCCGTTTACAAAAAAATGGACAATCGCGTTTTCAAATCTAATGCTGAAAGAAGAAAATACACCAGATTGGTTCGAAAAGTGAGAAAAGTCTATCCATTTGCCAAACTCGCTGGGGAAAAACTGCGTGGTTATAATGATACACTTTTGACCATAAAAGATGAGGGAAAGAAAAAGAAGTTCATGAAAAAGGTCGAAAAAGAAATTCAGGATGAATATGGTGGCAAAATAAGGGACTTGACTATAAGCGAAGGTAGAATCTTGATACGGTTAATCGATCGAGAAACAGGCAATACTTCTTATGCTTTGGTTGAAGAACTAAGAGGTCAGATTTCAGCTGTTTTTTG